>JAUPLE010000304.1 GCA_030837085.1 Acidobacteriota bacterium
ATTGGAAGCAGTAATATGCCGTGGATGAGAAAAACCCGGGGAGAATTATTTTTGAACGTCCCCTAATCGGCACTATTGTTTTCAAAATGCTTTACATTCAATGGATTCCGGTTTATAATTACATATACAGACCCAGGATGAATCAATGGGCCAAAAAGGAGCGTTTGTAAACCAATGAGGAAACACGACAGTGCAGCCGATATCGGCGAAAGGATAAAAGATATCCGTAAAAAATTACGGTTGTCCCAAAAAGAAATGTCAGCCAGCCTTAATACATCCGCCAGCTACCTCTCCGAAATAGAAACTGGTAAAGCAAACCCCGGTCCGGGATTTTTCCTTGACATTTCCGATGTTTACAATGTCAGTATTGAGTATGTATTCCATGGAAATGGCGAAATGTTTTATGACCCCAGGACGAGGCCTCCCAGGGCGGAATTTAAAGATGTCAATGACATCGATTCCCCGGAGAAACTCTTCTGGTTAATGAACCGTTCTGCCATGTTCAGGAATACAATATTGGGTTATGCAGCCATGTTTTACATTGAACATGAAGCCATCATAAAAAAGAGTCTCCGAGAAGACAATAAATAAAGGATAAAGGGACAGCCAAGAAAAAGCCCCCCGAGCAGTTCAAAACAAAAAACCGGTTAAAGATTTTGCCTATACCCCATAGACCGAAACACCACAAGATGCTATAATATAAACACCAAAATGAAAGAAAACGATCAAGAACAAGCGATGCAATTTGGACAAAGGGTCAAAGAAATACGAAAGACCCTGAGACTCAGCCAAAAAGAGTTCGCGGAATCCCTGGGGATATCCGGGACCTTTGTTTCTGAAGTTGAAAGCGGGAAATACAAACCCTGTTACGATTTCTTCTATAATATGATGGAACATTTCAATGTCAATCTCCACTACCTTCTTTCCGGCCAGGGAGAAATGTTCATCCGGGACATGAAACCGGCGGAAACGGAAATCGGAGAACCGTTCTCATCTATCACGAAAACAGAAGATATCCTGTGGTATATGACCCGGTCACCGATGTTCATGCACAGCATGTTTGGTTTCGCCTCGCGGTATCTCTATGAGAATAGAACCTTTGTGGAGTTGGAAATCGCGGCCTATAACGCAAAAAAAAGCGGGGAAAAGAAAAAACCTAAATAAGCCACCTACAAAAAAGAAAAATTTCCGGCCTACTTGACATTTACATCGGTTTATTTTATATTTATCTCGGCATGCTTAATAACTATTTTACTTGTACGTGTACTTTGTCGGGCAAATTAAGCCGGTTTATCAATCGCACCGCTTTATCTTTCCCAGGTGAACGTCACGGGGTTCCCAGGATTTATAGATCGTTCGTTTATTCAGTGGCGCGAGAGTCCCGTGCATGTGCAGGCCCGAATTTTCCAGGTGATTTTAGGAATTTTTCATATGCACGAAAGGATTTTTCAGATGATTTTGGAAATTTTTCAGATGATTCCAGGAATTTTCCAGGTGCACGGAAAGATTTTTCAGATGATTTTACAAATTTTTCAGATGATTTTGGGAATTTTTCATCTGATTCAAGAGTTGTTTCAGGTGATTCGGGTTGCGATTCAGGTGATTCAAGAGTTGTTTCAGGTGATTCAAGAGTTGTTTCAGGTGATTCGGGTTTTGTTTCAGGTGATTTTTCTTTTGTTTCATCTGATTTTAAAGATGTTTCATGTGATTTTAAACTTGTTTCAAGTGCGCGAAAAAGCCATTCAGGTGCACTAATGAATATTTTATGGGTATGTCGTCAGGATTTGGAATATAAAAACTCTCTAAAAAAATGAAAAAGGAGAAAAAAATGCAAACAACAAGCGATGCGGCAACCAAATCTGAGAAAACCGTAGCCGAGTCAAAAAAAACCAGGACGCGGCCACAAACGTTTGCTCAAACAATCAAACTGGCCAACAACATGGTCGCGGGGATAAGAGATAATATACAGACTTTATCCCCCAAGGGCGTCAATGATGCAACCATCCAGACTATCAATACACTGATAGAACAAGCGAAGATCATTGAAACTGACCAGGAGATTCTCAAAGGCAAGTTGAAAGAAAAAACCCTGGAACTGGACAATAAGGTTGCCGAATTAAAAGACGTTCTCAGTAAAACCAGGTTGATGATCAAGGCGGTCATACGCCAGAAAAGTTGGATCGCGTTCGGGATTTCAGCTACCAAATAGCCTGTTTACAAAATCGCCCGGACAGCAGGATAGGCAGGGCTTCATTTTTCTCCTGTCTATCCTGTTCACCCGGTTTCATCTCCACATTGGCGCATCGGTTAAGAGCCTGACGGCGTTTATATGGAAATCTCCGGTACAGTCCTACAAATAGAAACCCCTCGCAGAGGGGCGCACGAGGGGAAGAAGGGGTCCCCCCCCGGGAGATTTTCATAGAGGATGTACCACCTCTGCTCATTCTCCCTTCGCTGCTTAATTTCACAGCGCCTTCCACGATATTTCCCAACTTCTTGTCCTTACATTCCGCCTTTTTAAAGGACATATCTCACACCTTCACCCCCACGCTTCGCTTCACAGGTCCTCACCTAACTTTTAACATTGTTTATGCTGATGATTGCGATTTATTGTGTGCTTATTTTGATTTAAATGGGAGGGGTTGTCAATAACTATAACTACTCATTTTCATCTAAGTAGAAATACCTAGAGATTTAAGTGATTTTGGATATGTAACCTTTCTGAAGCGCATAACGAATAAGGTCGGCGGTTTTTTTCAATTTCAATTTATTCATAATATTGGCCCGATGATTCTCCACGGTGCGAATGCTTATAAACAAAAGATGCGCGATTTCCTTATTGGGTTTTCCTTCGGCCACCATCTTCAGTATCTCTCGCTCACGGGGCGTTAAAGGGTCTTTGGTTGGCGTGATTCCCCCCTGGTAAATATGCGATAAATCCTCGGCCAACTCTTTTGTGAGAAGCCTGGAAACAAAAATACCCCCATTGCGAATGGTATCAATGGCGGAAAAAAGCTCTACATCCGAATCTTCTTTCAACATATACCCATGCGCACCCGCGGAAATGGAATGGTACAGATATTCTTTACTTTTATGCATGGTTAGAATTAATATTTTGACTTTGGGACAGATGCTTTTAATCTCTTCTACGGCTTCGATACCCCTGAGGTGGGGCATGGAGATGTCAAGGATAACCATGTCGGGCCGGAACCCTTTATGAAAGAGATTCAATAGTTCCAGGCCGTTGCCGGCCTCCCCTACTACTTCCAGGCCGGGTTTTTCGTTTAGCAAACCTTTAATTCCCTGCCGGAAAATCACATGATCGTCTGCCAGTACTAGGCGGTAAGGTTTCATCAGGCGCCCCCTTTTTCCCGGATCGGGAACTTAAAACAGATCGTCGTGCCTTTTCCCGGTGAGCTTTCGACGTCAAAGTCCCCACCGGAAAGATTGGCCCGTTCTTTCATGGCAGTCAGCCCCATACCGGACTTGACCACGTCTTTCCTGGCTAGCCGCTTCAAATCAAAACCCTTGCCGTCATCTTTAACACGGAAAATTACATAATTTTTTTCTTTCTTGACCACGATGGACACGCTTTTCGCCTGGGCGTGTTTGGATATATTGGTAAGAGTTTCCTGGAAAACCCTGTAGAGATTAATGCGGGTATTGTCTGAAAAGAAGTGGTCAATATCTTCCATATCCAGGGTTACGTTTAGGGAATGTTGTTGGGCAAAATTTTCCGCCAGCCATTGGAGAGACGCAAAAAGTCCCAGGTCTTCAAGGATAGAGGGGGATAATTCGGTCGCGATGCGCCGGACATCCTCGATGATTTGGTCTACATACTCCTGGGTCTCTGAGAGTGCCTCATGGGGTTCAGCCTGGTGCGCCGACAGTTTCCGTTTTATTGAATTGAGCCGGGACTTTAACAGTACCAGGTCGTGGCCCAACTGGTCGTGGAGTTCTTTGGACAACCGGTGGCGTTCCTCTTCTTGTGCATTGAAGAGCTGCGAGGAAAGACGGCGCAGCCGGGTTTCCGATTGCCTGAGGGCTTTTTCCATGCGTTTCCGTTCCTTGATTTCCCGGACTAATTTTACATTGGCTTTTTGCAGCTTTTTGGTGCGCTCGATGGTGATAATCTCCAGGTCATCAAAAGCTCTTTGCATGGCATCGTCCATTTGTTTACGTCTCTCGTCCACGGCCTGCTGCTCGGCAAACTGCCGGCGCATTTCCGCCAGCTCCCCGATTAATTCTTCCTTTGTTTTACTACTATCTTCCTTCATTACTTGAACTCCACACGGTTGTCTGTTTTTTTGAATTGCAAATGGAATAATACCATTTTTCAATAAAAAAAAACAAGCCTCAGTGCCTCCGGCGGCCAACTTTTTACTAATACCTCAAAAAAGCATGCAAAAAAAAACAAGGATTTGAGACGCTGTCATCAAAGAAGGTAAACCCCGGGGCCGTGCAAGGAGGGTTGGGGCGCCGCCCCATTTTGAAAAAAGTTGGACAAAAACTTTTTATAATTGGTAGGTCCATGGGGAGACACAGCACTAAATATTTATGGTATAATGACGGATTAACAATAATAAGGAGCACCGATGAAGTTTGATGCTGTTATTTTCGATCTTGACGGGACCTTGTTGAACTCGTTGGAAGGCATTGCCGATGCCATGAATATACTGCTGCGGGAGTTGGGCTATGCCACTCACCCGCTGGAGGCGTATAAGTATTTCGTGGGCGAGGGATTGGTCGAATTACTGAAGCACACCATCCCGGCGGAAAAACTGTCTCTTCACTCACTGGACAGACTTGTGGAGCAATACCGGGCCTTATATGAAACCACCTGGCCCCAAAAAACAGTTCCTTATGAAGGCATCCCGGAGATGTTGGATGCATTGTCCGCAGCAGAGATAAAATTAGCGGTTTTATCCAATAAATCCGATGAGTTTGCCGGGCGAATGACAGCGGCGCTTTTGCCCCGATGGAAATTTGAAGCGGTAAAAGGTTTACGACCGGGCGCACCCCGGAAACCAGACCCTGCATTGGCCCTGGAGATTGCAAGTATAACCGGCGTCGATCCTGCCAATACCATTTTCATGGGCGATTCCGGGATCGATATGCAAACCGCCAGTCGGGCCAA
>JAUPLE010000032.1 GCA_030837085.1 Acidobacteriota bacterium
GCCTTGGCGTATTTGTCGATTTCTTCCCGTTCCCGTTTCCTACGAAGCGCTTTGAAGCTGAGGTAAATCCGCTTTTTCTCCGGGTCGGTGCTGACCACCATGGCTTCTAACTGGTCGCCGGGTTTATGAAGGGTTTTGATCTCTTCCAGTTCCAATTTTTTCTCATCGATTTCGTTGAGTCTGACAAATCCTTCGATATTTTTGCTGATTTCGACGGGGATGCCTTTATCGGTAATCTTTTTGATTTTTACAGGCACCATGGAGCCGTTTTTATGGCTCCTGAAGAACTCGCGCCATTCGGCTTCGGACAACTGTTTGATGCCCAATTTGACTTTATAGTTAGAATCCAGTGAATCGCTGAGGATCATCACTTCCAATGGTTCTTTTTCCCTCATGTATTCTTCCGGGGTATCGATGCGGTAATAAGTGATGTCGGAGATACGAACCACGCCTTCAACACCTTTTTCCAACCCGATAAAAACCCGGGATTTCAGTATTTTCTTGACCACACCTTTGACCACATCGCCGACATTGTGTTTTTCAATGTACTTTTCTTCGGGTCTCATTTCCAGTTGTTTCAGACCCAGCTTGATTTTCTTTTCTTCGGGTTTCAGTTCGATCACCTGGACCCAGAGTTTCTCACCCACGGCGACATATTCTTCAACGGAATTGGCTTTTTCATCCCAACTCAAGTCGGAAATATGCAGCAGGCCTTCGACGCCTTCTTCCAGTTCGATAAAAGCACCGAAATTGACAATTTTGGTGACTTTGGCCACCAGTTTCTTGCCCACCGGGTATTTTTCCTGGATGTTAACCCAGGGGTCCAGGTGTTTTTGTTTCAGGCCCAGGGAGACGCGCTGGCTTCCTCTATCGATGCCCAGGACCACGGCTTCAACTTCATCGCCTTTCCTGAGTCTTTCTTTGGGGTGATTGACGCGGCCATAGGAGATATTATCTTTATGGATCAAGCCGTCAAGGCCGCCGATATTAACAAAAGCGCCGTAATCGGTCAGGGAGGTTACGATACCTTTGACATGGTCCCCCTCTTTCAGGGATTCGAATAATTCTTTGACCTGTTGGTTCCGCTCTTCTTCCAATATCACGCGTCGTGAGAGGACGCCGTTTTTCTCTTTGGAGTTGATGCGAGTGACTTTGAACTCAAACTCTTTGCCCAGGAAATTCTTAGGGGATTTTATCTTTTTGACATCCAACTGGCTGATGGGTAGAAACATCTCCACGCCCATGTCAACTTTAAATCCTTTGTTATCTTCAGTGATACCGACCAGTTTACCTTTGATGGAAGTTTTTTTGTCGTAAGCATGCCTTACTTTTGACCAGCCTACCTGGGCGTCTACCTGCTTCTTGGAAACCGTGATATAACCCTCTTTCATATTGATATTCTTACAGACGACGGTAATCGAATCGCCGATCTTATGGGTCAAGCTGCCATCCCAGTCGAGCAGTTCTTCTTTATTGAGAATGCCTTCTGTTTTTTGCCCGATATCGACAATCACTTTATTATCGATGATGTCGATGATCTGGCCGGTGATATGAGTTTCCGTGTTGGCGGATTTGAGGTCATATTCTTTCATCAACTGGGAGAATTCAGTGCTGCCCTCCGGGTTCATGTCGTCAACTTCCTCGCTGTCCTCGATATCAACGGGTTCTTCACTCTCTAATGTTTCTTCGTCGTCTAACTCGCCGTCTGCGCCGGCTTCCGTATCTATACCTAACGCTGCTTCGGTATCGGTACTTGAACCGGCGCCAGTGTCATTAACCACTTCTGTGCCGGTACTTGTATCCGTTTCCGTTTCCGCAGCTATATCCTTATCTGTACCGGTATTCATATCCGTTTCCGCTTCCAATTCCGCGTCAGTGGTTGTGTTTGCAATTTCGTTTTCTTTTTCCATTGTTTGTCTCCTTTTCTATACTTAAATTTATATTCCTCAGAATATTCTTTGCTTCTTCGATTTCCCCGGGTGGAGTGGACGCCCCGGCAGCGATGGCCACGGACCGGAAATCTTTTATCCCGGCGATAAACGCAGGATCATTGAGATGGCTGCTTTTTTGGATATAAAAGGTATTTTTATTCCGGTTTAAGGCGATATTATAGAGCTTCCGGGTATTGGAGGAATTTTTCCCTCCCAACACCACCACGAAATCGACCCGGGGAGCCAGTTTCTTGATGGCTTCCTGCCTCACTTTGGTGGTATTGCATATGGTGTTATGCACTTCAAGTTTTCCCGCTTTCGCCGCCAGTAGGGCTACAATTCTCTCAAAATGGTCGGAATCCAACGTGGTCTGGGCAAGGACATCCAGGCGGTCTGCTTTTTTCATTGCCGCGGCTTCGGCTTCTGAATTAATAACCGTGACATTGTCGCCGTAACTTTGAGCCGCGATGACTTCCGGGTGGTTTTTATCGCCGATGATGAGGATTTGTGTGTCCTTGTTCTGCAGCTTTTCAATGATATGGTGGAGATTTTTTACCAGGGGACAGGTGGCGTCGACATAATCGATACCTTCTTTTTTCAGCCGTTCTTCTTCGTCCTTTTTAATTCCATGGGTGCGAATTACGAGCTTTTTCCGGGGGTCTAATCGGTCCAGCGATTGAATTGTCTCGATGCCTTTGGCTTCTAATTGGTCCAGTGCGGTCTTGTTGTGAATGAGCTGGCCGTAAATTTGTGTATCTTGTTTTTGTTCATTTAACCCATAAATAATATTCAAAGCTCTTTTCACTCCAAAACAAAACCCGGACTCCTTGACAGTATATATTTTCATAATTTATTTTATCCCATATAATATACCATCTATGAGCTTTTGTCAATTGGTTTGAAAAGATCACATTTGCGCTTTTTCTCCCGGCGGGCAGAAACCTTTTT
>JAUPLE010000305.1 GCA_030837085.1 Acidobacteriota bacterium
CATCTTTTCACGGGCAGGTTGAAAAATCATATAAAATAATCTATAATTGAAACATGATGAGTCCCAGAAAACAGTTAAACAATAAAATCAGACCCGTTAAACGGCGAAAAAAAGAAGATTCCGCCTGGAAAGAAATCATCGAAAAATTCTTCGAAGAGTTGTTGAGATTATTATTTCCTGATCTTCACGACGCCATCGATTTCAGCAAACCGCCGGAGTTCCTCAACACAGAAATGCGGCCGATAGCTCCCTTCAGCAACATGGGAGACCGGGCAGCGGATGTGCTGGTAAAAGTACAACTCAAAAGTGGAACCTATCGTTATATCCGCATCTTTATTCACATCGAAGTGCAAGGGGAACCGCTGGACCATTTTATGGAGCGGATGTATATCTACAATTACCGGTATTATGATAAACGGTTGGAAATCGGTACACCCTTGATTAGTGTGGCCATATTAACGGACGATGATGAAAACTACAGACCTGATGAATACCGGGTGAGTTTTTGTGGTTTTGAACTGCGGATGAAAATCCCGGTTGTGAAGATCATGGATTTTAAGTGGAAAAAAGAACATCGGGAAAGACTGGAAAAAGCCACTGGTCCGATGGCATTGATAATCAAGGCGCAATTAAAGAGTATAGAATTGAAGAAAGCGGGGGAAGACACCCGATACGAGGCGGTAAAGGAGTTGATCCGGGAATGTTATCGGGCTGGGTATTCGAGTGATGATATTTACCCGGTGATGAAATTTATCGAATGGGTTATCCGTATATCCAAAGAAAACGAAAAACGGTTAAAAGAAGAAATCGTAAGAATAGAGGAGGATTATAACATGCCATATTTAGCATCATGGGAACGATCAGCCAGGAGAAAAGGAAAAATAGAGGGTATGGAACTGAAGGCGAAGGAAACAGCCAGGAACCTGTTAGAGATGAGTATCGATATCGATAAAATTGTAAAAGCAACAGGATTAAAAAAGGAAGAAATAAAAAAGTTGGCATCAGCATTCAATTGATTTTAAGAGTCGGGAAACTCGACCTTCCGCTCTTCCCCGCTTCCGTTCTTCCTTCGTCCCTTCATCATTCATCATTCATCGTTCATCATTTTATTCTCTTTTAAAATGGCCTTAAATTGTTCTTCCGGCATGTTTTCGCGGCAGAGGGAAATATTACGTTTTGCTATATTGGCATTGGGGGAGCCGATTTTATCAAAGATTAGGAAGGCCTGTATAGAGTATTTCAATGCGGTTTCAAATTGGTTTTGCTCTAAATACAATGCCCCCATCTGGCCCATTGACATTGCTATATTGGCGATATCCCCGATTTTCTCAAAGATTTCCCATGCCTTTTGATACTGCTTTAAGGCCGCTTCATAGTCGCCTTTATATTGATAGATCATGCCGATCTGATGCAAGCTATCCGCTACGCCTTTGATATCCCCGATTTTCTCACGAATTTCCAATGACTTTTGATACAGGATTAAGGCTGCATTATAGTCACCTTTCTCTTGATATATCCTGCCGATCTGATGCAAACTATTAGCTCTGCCCTTTCTATCCCCGATTTTCTCAAAGATTTCCTTTGCCTTTTCATAATGTGTTAAGGCCGCATTATAATCGTCTTTATCTTGATAGATCATGCCGATCTGGTGCAAAGTTTTCGCTATGCCCTGGTCATCATGGATTTTCTCCTTAATATCCAATGACTTTCGATATTGGCTTAAGGCCTCCTCAGAGTTACCTTTCAATTTATAGATCATGCCGATCTGATGCAAGCTTTCTGATTCACCTTTCATATCGGGGATTTTCTTATCTAATTCCATTGACTTTTGATACTGAATTAAGGCGTCTTCATAGGCGCCTTGCTCTTGATAGATAACTCCGATATTATGCAAAATAGTAGATACCCCCTGGATATCCTCATTCTTCTCATCTATTTCCAATGACTTTCGATACTGGGTTAAGGCCGCATTATAGTCGCCAAAGTACAGGAATAAATTTCCCATTTTACCGTAAAAAGTGGAACGATTTATATCGGTGAGTGCTTTATCCTCCAACTCCCGAAGCAATTCCATGGACCATTGCGGAAATCCGTGCAGGGTTAAATAATTCTCAAGGACAAACGTTATTTCCGCCGCTCGATCCCACTCACCAATCTGAAGAAAATACCAGCGGGCTTCAATTAAATCTTCACCAGATGTTTTTCCTTCCTCTGATTGAAGGCTTTCGAAATATTGGGCTGCCTGGAGATGATATTTGTTTTTAACGGCCATTTCCATGGGGTCTAATAAATACTGCGCTGTCAACCGGTGTACATAATACAATTGGGCTTTCTCCATATCAATGCATTCCAGCAGGGATAAATCCGCCAACCTTTTCCGATCCGCCTTCGCCATGGCTGCCCCCTGGACTGTCACGGCTGCTTCGGGCACAGGATTACGGTAAATGGAAAGAACCTCCACGATTAAACGCTGCGCCGGGGACAGGTAACTGAATAATTTGTCCAAAAACAACGGCGCAAAATCATCGCTCGTACTTTTCTTCTCAATGATCCGCCGACGCAGCTCCGGGATAAAATCTTTTAATTCCTCCCATTGAAACTCCCGCTCATGAAACTCATTGTAGGCGATGCGGTCCAATAATTCAAGCGCCCGCGGATTGCCCCCAATCTCATCCTGAAGCGTTTCAATGGCTTTCCCGTCCAGCCGCTTCAATGCCTTGCCGTTCCACAGCATTTTACGGAATTCCACCACTGTAAATTCCGGGATGTTTTTAGTGATATCCGGCCCCTCGAATCCCGGCAGCGTGTACCGCGTGGAGAAAAAAAGGAAACTCTCCTTGTTCTTTAAATACTCCCGGAAAGTCCATATAAATTCCTTTAACGTCTCCTTACCGCCGCTGAAATCCCCGCGCGCCTCATCCTGGTTTTCCTCGAAATTATCGAGGATAATCATCACGCTGTGCGGCGCGAGAAAATTCTCCACGAACCAGCTCAATTTTTGAATGGGATCGACGTTGTCGGCGTAGATTTCTTTTGCCCCCGCCAATCCCCTATCCGCTGCTTTATTGGAAATTGCTTCCAGGATTTTCACTTCGGAAGCGTCGCCCCGGATAATAATAAAATCATAACCATCCCGCACCAGGTTGGCGGCAATACGGGTGGTAAGGGTGGACTTGCCGATGCCGCCGGGGCCTTTGAGTACCACCGCGCCCTGTTTATTATCGATGGCCTTGAAAATATCCCGCAAGACCTGTCGTCTGCCGATGAAACCCCGTTCCAGGTATTTCGCCCCCTGGAAATGATGACTTTGCGGACGACCCGGGGCCTCGATGCGATAATCGGAAAAAGATTCCACGCCCAGGTTCTCATCCCGCGTCAATAAATGCGGGATTTCATATTCTTTTAACAGGTTCCAATTGGGAATCTCTTTAATGCGGCGCTGTTCGTCTTTGAATATTTCATCCTTCCCGGCTGCAAAGGCGTCCTTTAACGACTTTTTCTCAATCAGGGCGGTAAAAAACGCCGCGTTAAACTCAATGGCGGCGAGGTGGCTGATAGATTTATTCATCCCGATGACGCTTTGAATACCGGCGTCGAATAACGCCCGGGCCGTTGGCATTAAATCCGGTTCCTGGCGGGCCGAATGACAGGAGGAAAGTATCACGATAACCGGCGCGGGATTCAGGCTTTTCAACACTTCCGCCAATTGGGAACCCGTGACCATTTCCAGTTTGCCCCGGTGGTCTTCGAAACAGAGGAAACCTTCGCCTTTATCGTTGATATTGCCGTGGGCGGTGATATGGAGGATATCGTGTTTGCCGTCTTCCAGGCGTTCTTTGATTTCATCCAGGGTGCTTTTGA
>JAUPLE010000306.1 GCA_030837085.1 Acidobacteriota bacterium
GTTAACAAAAAAAAATGATGTGGGTTTAACGGAAATGCAGATCACGGAAACCATATAAGTCCCGGTTTACTGGGAAATCACAAAGTTCAGACCATAAATAACAGGCAACGAATTAATTATTAGTTAAAACTCCCAATATGTTTAGCGGCATCAAAAAGGTTGTCGGCTATGAAATCCGCGGTTTCAAAGTTTTCATCTTTGGTATATTCCGATGGAACAGCAATCACATAGCATCCCGCCTTCTTACCCGCTGCGGCCCCATTCAGTGAATCCTCCAGCACGATACATTCACCGGGTTTAAAACCTAACCGTTGACAGGTTTTCAAATAAATCTCAGGGTGTGGTTTCCCGTTTTCAATATCATCGGAATTTTGTAAGACGGCAAATTTTTCCCGGATGCCCAGTTGGTCGACCACGATATCCAGGAACTCTTCCTGGGCGCCGGTGCAGATGGCTAGCTTCAATTTCCCGTGGAATTTATCGATAATATGAGTTAATCCCGGCATGGGAACCAGGTCGTTTTTCAGTTTCTCTCTCATGACATGGTTTCGTTTTTCCAGGAGTTCTGCCGGGTCCATGGGGATATCCAATTCTTTCACAAATAATCTCAGGCTTTCGATGGGTTTTCTGCCCATCATTTTCTTGCGGATATCTTCGGTCATTATCTTATTGAATTCTTTTGCAATATCTTGTTGGGCTTGCCGGTACAGACGTTCGCTGTCGATCATCAAGCCGTCCATGTCGAAAATAATCGCTTTCATGATTTTTGCCACCAAGGCACCAAGACACCAAGATGAGGCTATTTTCCCAGGCTTTCAAGGATTTCCGCAAGTCGGCGGTTAAACAATTCCGGCTGTTCCAGCATGGGGTAATGGCCGCAGTGTTTTATAATAACCGCGTCGAAATCGGGATGCACGGCGCGGTTCTTTTCAACCTGGGTAGGGTAGAGGTCGCCGTTGATGCAGCGGATGGGCAGCGTTGTTTTTTTCGCAATCTCAGCCGGATCATAAGCGTCGAAGGATTCCATTATTGAGGCTGTCCTTTCACTGGAATTATTAAGCATCTTTTTTTCTACCTGGGCAAAGAGTGTGGGATCGGCGTCGGGATGAAAGAGGGAGCGTACCATTTGACGCATGGCCCCGGCAAAGTCAGCGCGAAAAGCCGCGCCGACTTTTTGAAAATACCCTGCGGGCGGTCGCACGGTGAGGTCCTGGAACGTATCGACGGCCACGACGCACACGACTTTCTTGGGCAGGAGCAGGGCTGCTTCCAGGGCTACGGGTCCGCCCAGGGAATTGCCCACCAGTACGGCGCGGTTAATATTTTCTTTTTCGATTACGGCGCGTACGTCCTGGCCAAAGGCAGCTAAATTCCATTTTACCCGGTTTTTGCCTGAATTGCCGTGCCCGGCCAGGTCAAGGGTAATGATGCGGTACTTTTCCGAGAACGGTTTTACCTGGTTCCCCCAGAAACTCTGGTCAGCGAAACCACCATGTATAAACACGATCGTGGTTTCCCCATTGCCCTGGATCGTATAAGCGATTTCCACGCCATCCGCCGATACGGCTTTCCCAACCTTCGGGTCCCCGGCAGTTTCTTGATTCCCCACAACCGGTAGGGCGATGAGGAAAAAAATGGCGATGATTCCAACCTTTTTAATCCATAATAACATTGTGCACCTCCTGGTTTGCTATTTTAATCATACTGGGATGTGTTGAGATACCACCGCCAGTCGAATTTTAATTATCTTTAAAGTTCAATGTACTTGTATCTGTAAAGATAAATCGGTTTCAACCTCTCCCAATCGTTTATTGTAAATCTCGGTGATTTCTTTCAAGACCCGGAAAAAATCTTTATTCTCATCAATAGCTAATTCAATTATATTTAATGCGACAAAATCTTCTAGCGAAATTATAGTAAGTTCTTTATCTATACCTTCATCTTGAGCGAGCACTCGCGCTTTGTTCTCTTGCTCGCCAGGAGTTAAAAGGATTGGATGTAATCCAGCTTTAATATTATCAGCGCATTTCTGAATAACATTACGCGTAGGCGTTGCGGTAACATGGTATACCAATTTAGATATTTCAAAATCCCCTGCCCTTGCAGTTTGACGATCCCCAGAATGAGCTGGATGATTTGGAATAGTTAAATCCTTGAACCGGCGTTCTAATTTTGCGCCGACAAGGTGTTGTTCAACTATGCCCCCTGAACGGTGTCTCGCATTTTCAACGATAACATGCACCCATGTGGCTGGAGTTTGTCTTCGGTCAATGTCCAGCTTCAAATTCTGGCGTTTTAACCATTCAGTCGCTTTCTTAACTAAAACATCGAGCAATTCTTTTAAAATTGGATCGCGTTGTAACGTTGTGAGATGCGCTATTTTTTTACCCCAGTCAAATTGTTCAAACAATCGTTGTCCATCCTGGTGACCTTGCCGGGTAGTAACTTCTTTTAGATATGATCCTGGGATGTCATAAGTTTCAAGAATATTCACTAAACCTGAACGTGCGCCCTTGATTTCGCCGCCTTTGGAAACCACTTCTCCACGCGGCAAAGGGCACTTTTTTCGCATGTGATCAATGACAACAATACCCATTGCTACGGTGTTTCTAGATATTTTCCCGTCGCGTGTACAGGAAATGAGCCAATTATTAAGAATCTGGCGGCTCTCCTGCCTAATTGCTTCCATCTGCTTGCTCATTACTCTTTCTCCTATTAATAGCAGTGTGTACCCTTCGTCTTATGTTCTTCCTGGCAGGCTTATCGTTTATCTCATGCTCCCAGATCCTGATAACCGACCACCCATCTTTCCTTAATTTATAATTGTGTTGTTTTGCTAATTGAACATTCCTGGTGATTTTTTTTTCCCAATACTCCCGGTTGGCTTCAGGCAATTTTCTTTGACAATGTGGGCAACCATGCCAAAAACAGCCGTCAACAAAAATCGCAATTTTAGGAATAGTGAAAATTACATCCGGCTTGCCGATAACATCGTCAGCGTTTTTTCGCCAGCCCTTGAGCCGCATCCCGGCAAGCATAGAGAAGAGATACCTTTCGAGTCTTGTCCCTTTCCCTTTTACGGCTTGCATGGTTTTTCGACGATCGCCAGGTTTAAGATTATCAACCATTTTTTCGTATCGGAAAAGATTCGCTTATGCTGCCTGTAGATACTCGCCTATCAAAGGCGACAATGCATTTTGCGCGATCCATGTTATGACAGGCACACATACGGCGTCGCCAAAACCCGTCAGCGCTTGTATCCCATTCACATTAATCGGATATCTGTCGGGGACTCCCTGTAAGCGGGCATATTCTCTTGGAGTAAGCGTTCGCATTTTCAAGCGCCCATTTCCAGCTTTGATAATAAATTGTTTACCACTCCCACCCACTGCTGTCCTCAAACAACCTGCTATATCATCGCGTCTCACTTCAGCCTTTTGTTGCCCTTGTCGTACTCTTCGATAAAATGTGCGGTAAGTTACATGATCGTCTTTTATTAGACGTGTTACCATTTGCCGATGTGCATAATTCATCATATTAAAATGCCTCTGAACTTCATCTTCGGACCACCACCGGTTATCTGTATCATCCATTTGCTCTAAAATTCCTGAAAGTCCATTTTTTTGCAATGGCGGCGGGGCTGAAAGTTTTATATAAAACCATTTTAAATCATGGTTAGCGATAATACACTTTTTAAGCTGGCCTGATAGTAAAGAAGGAGGGCGTTGTAATGTATGGAAAATATTCGTGGTTGGCGCAGGTAATTTTGTACCGATAATGAATACTCTTAAGCGGCTTTGGGGAGTAAAGCGTAATGCATCTAATACAAATACATCACATGCGTACCCCAAATCATTAAGCGCCTGGACTGTCAGCCTGAAATCATTGCCGTTATTGGAATAGAGCCATCCGGGTACATTCTCTACGAGAATAAGTGGGGGTGTGGACTCACCTTGCGCTTTTAGTATCCTGATAACTCCCCAAAAAGCGCTTGAATGTTTGCCGTTAATTCCAGACATATTCCCAGCTAGAGACAAATCGATGCAAGGAAAGGAACATGTAGCAAGGATACTCTTAGGAATATTACCCGGCGCTATATCGAAGACATTTCCTATTTTGTAATGATTGTCGGCGTCAGGAAAAAAAGATTTGTACATCTCATATTTTTTTTCAGATATATCATTTGCAAAGACAGTCTGCCAGCCGCCAGGTTCCAGTCCCATTCGAACTAAACCTATTCCTGCAAAATACTCTGCTGCTGTTAATAAATTAGCTGCTTCATTCATAGTTGTATAAACAGAACGCCATTAGTATACTTCCGCCTTTAGAGGTTATTCATTCTCAATGCCCCTCTCAACCTGGCAAACTCAGTTTTTCTCCATATGAACATTTCCACTGTTACTGAACTGTAGAGATTATATTTTCCCACAAACAAAAATAAATTTCAACTATTCTTTCAATTTTAAAAGTACAACGCCGTGCGAAGGAACAATGGTATCCAGTCGGTCCTCTTTCAACCCGAGATTTTTCTGCCTCCAGGGGTCCCGCATTTCCACTTTGCCTTTTAAGCCCAGGTCGCTAAATTCCAATGTGAAGTTTTCAGACTCTTTGCCCAGGTTAAAAATACCGGCGGCTTTTGTCCCGTCGGCCAGTTCTTTTACCCACACCTGGATATTGCCTTTCTTGATAACAGGAGTGGCTTGTTTTCCCAGCGGGTCCTGGTCCAGCGCCAGCACTTCATCATTGGTCAGGAGATTCAATGAGAATTCATCCAGCCGTTCCAGATCGCAGCCGATGAGCAGCGGCGCGGAAAGTAAACTCCACAAGCTGATGTGGGTATATTGTTCATCGGGGGTCAATTTGCTGGGATGCAAATTGGGGCCCCAACCGACCCAGCCGATTACCAACATATCCGGGTCGTTCCAATGACCCGGCCCGGCATATTTGGCGTTCTCTATTTGTTTGAAACCGATATCGCGCATGCTTTCCCAGGTGTCGGTAATGTCCCCGGTGGTGCGCCAGAGATTACCGCCCACTTCCGCTCCCCATTCCCAAACATTTCCCAGCCCGTACTGGCACAAGGAATAAACAATGTCGCGGTCCAGTTGGTCCAGGGCTTTGCGCATCAAGATATAAGGGGCCATTAACTCCGGGCGCGATTTATCTTTGGCAATCTGTTCATAGGAGCACCAGTCGTACTTGAGGTAATCAATGCCCCATTGGCTATAGGAATTGGCGTCATTGGACTCGTGTTTGTAACTGGCGGTATAGCCTCCGCAAGTCAGCGGGCCTGGGGAGCTGTAGATGCCGAACTTCAATCCCAGGCCATGGAGACTGTCGCCCAGGGCTTTCATATCTTTAAACTTTTCGTTGGTGAGGATATTGCCCTGCGTATCCCGTTTGGGTAAAGGCGAATCCCCTTTGATTTCCCAGCCGTCATCGATATTGATATAGGTCCAGCCGTGGTCCAGGAGTCCTTTTTCTTTGAACACCCGGGCGCTGGCCAGGATTTTATTTTCATCCACGGTTAATCCCCAACAGTTCCAGCTATTCCAGCCCATTGGCGGCGTTAACGCTACCTGGCTGCCGATAATGATTTTCAAAGGGGCGGCGGCTTCGCCCTTTTTATTTTTGGCAATGAGGGTTACTTTATATTCACCGGGTTCGTTGACCCGGCCCGTAATAATGCCCGTGTTTTTATCGACTTGAAGCCCCAAGGGGAGATTGGTTGCGTCGAAAGTCATGGGCCGCTGGCCTGTGGCGGGGATGGTAAACAGGAAAGGACGTCCGGGTCTTGCGCCGGTTACTCTAGCGCCGTTGATTCGCGGTTCTTCCGGCGGCGGCGGCGTCAGGATATATGGTGATTCTTCCTGGATCAACGCGGCTTCCTGGGTTCCTGCAAATTCAAACCGGCAGGTAACAATACAGGATTGGTCCTGGCTTCCCAACTCGATTGAGAATTCCTGGGAAGAATTAGGAGCGATTTTTAAAGGAGTGGTTTTTTTGAAAATTTCCTTTCCCGTTGGTTTCAGTTTCGCGTCTATGGTAAAGGTTCCTTCCAGGGTATACTTCGAAGATGTGTTATTGAGAGAAAAGGTTTTGCCCACTTTGCTGGCTTTAAATACAAAGGGCCGGTCGATATTATCAAAGGTCAGAAAGTCTTTAAGGGAAATCATGCGAATATTGGCATCGCCGGAGTGTAATCCGCCCAACCCGCCTTCATCGAATACCCGGACAGCGAATACGTTAATTTTGTCCCAGAGGATGCGGGGATCATCGATAGGGAGCATATAGCACCGGCTGTAGTTCCATAATTGCGTATCGGCTTTGGTATATTCATTATCCAGGGGGGTATTCGCGGGAACTATTTTCCCGTTGACGCCAAAGATGGTTCCATTTAAAAAGGACTGGTCGAAATTATTGATTTTGCCCAGGAAAATCCGTAAGCCTTCCTTTAAATACGCTTTCTCTTTCAAGCCGGAGGGCAGGAATATTTTCAGCCTGAACCAGGCAAAACCGTCCAGTTTTTCATAGCCTTGTTCTTCCCATACTTTATCGACTGTGATAGGGACCCATTGGGAATCATCGTACGCGGGGGTTGCGTATCCCGGGTTATCCCCGGGGATAAATTTCCAGCCTTCTTTCAGATCGATCGTTTCTTCCGCTTGTATGGACAGTAGCGGCACGGGTGCTATAACCGCCAGGAGCGCCAAAAGCGCGGCCACTAAAAATAAAAAAGCACTAAATTTCCATTTCCTTATTTTCATTGTTCCGAACCTCCTTTTAAAAAAATGTAAAATGAAAGTTTAAGACTATATAATATATCTTTTCTCTCGCCCGGTCAATATTTGCACAGCCATGAAAAGGCCGCGGCGCGGCCACCCTAAGAATGCCTAAAGGCCATATTTCAGCGCACTTATTGGTGCGCCGCCTCCTTGTAGGGGTTTGATTCATCAAACCCGAAAGGTGAATCGCTTGTGTAGGGCTTGATAAATCTTTTACGTTTTCCCCATGCCCGGCCGCGCAGTGAACAGCGCATTCCATTGCTTTTAGCGGCGACACAATAATGTTCCCCCGGATCAATTCGTCGATAACCCGCTGCCGATCCATGAGGATTACCCGGTTACCGGCCTCTTTCTCCTGCTCGATGGCCGATTCCTTAAAACCCGAAAGAGAAACAA
>JAUPLE010000307.1 GCA_030837085.1 Acidobacteriota bacterium
CTTGACAGGGAAAATGGTATATTTTATTGGCAGCCGGGTCCGGGTTTTGTCGGAGAGTATTGTTTATTATTTATCGGAAAAGATAATGATGGCCAGTTCACCAGGAAAATCATCACTGTGAATATAAAACCGAAACAATAATATTAACCAGGGCCAGGTTATATAAATAGAGCCTGGCTCCAGTTCATTTCTTCCTTGCACTTAACAGTTAATTAAGGTAAAATAAGGCCCCAAAATCCATTTTAATAGTTTCAAGAAAAATAAGAATCAAGAGTGTGAGGTCAGATGAAACGCCAGAATTGCTGGGAAGTGATGAAATGTGGGCGGGAACCCGGGGTTAAAAATGTGGAACAACAATCGGTATGCCCGGCGGCAGTATCCAATCAATACGATGGAGTTAATAAAGGAACGTTTGGTGGACGGATTTGCTGGGCTATTACCGGCACCCTTTGTGGAGGTGAAGTCCAGGGTACCTATGCTAAGAAACTGATAACCTGTCTCAATTGCAAATTCTTAAAGCAGGTCAATGAGGATGAAGATCGATTTTTCGTACTGAGACCAAAAGCCCCCCAAAAGAAAGACGAATAAAGATGAAAACTTTACCTGGCACGTAAACCCCATAAATATCCCCGGTTCAGCTACACATTACCGGTATGGGAAAAATTCCTGAAACCGGGTACGGTTATTATTTTTGTATTCAGGGAACCGGATGTCACGGTCAATAGTATTTTGAAAGAGTGCCGGACCCGCGATTACCTTAGAAGTTTGTATATAAACCGGCGCATGGCCTACCACGTGTGGTTAAATATTTACTCTCATAATTTTATGCAAACACGCGAAACATTTTGAAAACGTTTTTTTTGTTCATTACGATCAGGTGTATAATGGAACTGCCCTACCGATGCTTTCAGAAATGCTGGACGTTCCATTAAAAAAAGATTTTGTCGATAAAGGCCTTAAACGAACCGTTCCCGGCGGTCCGGTACCTGGAAAGGTAAAGGATTTATACCGGCGCTTGTGTGAAGCCGCCAATTATAAAGAGGAATAGAGAAATAAGGGCAAATTTTAATCCCCTCGACCCGGGAAACCCTCCTGGACCTGTGAATTTTTTATAAATACGCACTCTCCCATTTGTTTATTTCGGCAAGAACCCTCCTGGAATTTTTGGCCGACAACAATACGTCCACCAGGTGATTGCTGCGCGCAATTTTGCTTGCCGCCGCCAATATCTTTCCCTGGATTTCCACCTGGTCGATAGATGATATCACCAGGAAAACCAGGCGAATGGGGTTTGCCGTGGAAATGTTGGCTATACCACCGGGAATGATCCCCAGGGATACCCTGGGCGAAAAATCTCCCGCCAACCTTAAATGGGGAAACGCCACCCCTTCATTAAAAAATGTGGAACTCTCTTTCTCCCGCTGCATTAACGCATTATAGATTTCTTCAAACCCCTGGCCTTCATCGTAAGCCGCCCGCGTTAAATCCCGCATTACTTCCTCTTTTAAAACCGTATCTTTCCAGGTGATAATGGTCTTTTCACTTAAAAAATCACCCAGGCAAACGGGTTTCACTGCTGTTTTGACAGTATCGCCGGGCCGGGGTTCTTCCGGGACCACCTCATGGTGAGTCGAACCTACAATAACGATGTTAATATCCCCGGCTTCTTCTACCAACCTCTCGGAAAGGGTCTTTTTAAAAAACAGTCTTTTAAAAAACGGGCGCCGGGTAGGCGTCCCGATAATGATATGACCGATACGGTATTCCCGGGCAAACCGCAAAATCGTGTCAGCCAGGTCCTCGCCCTTGTAAGTGAATACAATCGCCCCAAGCTGCCTGGCCAGCGTCAAGGTATTGGCTAACGCATCCTGGGATTTCAGATCAATATGGGTGGGGTCTTCCTCTTCCCTCTGGACATACAGGGCATACCAGTTCTTATTCAAACGCCCGGCAAACCGGGACGCATAACGAAGCAATAAATTGCTGTTGGGCCCCCGCGAACTTAAACATACCATGACCTGGTCAGGCATGGCAGCGGTATCTTCAGGAAGTGGCTCCTTCCGGCGAAAATCGATCTGCGCGGCCAACTCCCGCAATGTTAATTCCCGCAATTTTTCCAGGTTGGATGATATGAAAAAATTATTCAACGCGGTTTGTATTCTTTCTCCAGGATATATTTTACCTTCTTCGAGCCGCTTGCGCAGGTCCTCGGTAGACAGATCGATGTTAACAATCTGGTCTGCTTCGGAAATCACGGTATCCGGCAGCCGCTCCCTGACTTTGACTCCTACAAATTTTTCAACGGTATCGTAAAGACTTTCCAGGTGCTGGACATTCAAGGTAGTTATTACATGGATGCCGGCGTCAAGGATTTCCTGGACGTCCTGGTAACGTTTTAAGTTCCGACTGCCCGGTACATTGTTATGGGCCAGTTCATCGATCAGCGCCACCGCCGGCCTCCGCGCCAGTATGGCATCCACATCCATTTCTTCGATATTGATCCCCTTATACTCCCGGACCAACCTGGGAATAATCTCAAAACCTTCAAGGAGTTTAACAATGTCCCGACGCCCATGGGTTTCCGCAAGACCCACCACGACATCGATCCCTTCGCTGCGCATTACCTGGCCTTCCTGGAGCATGCGATAGGTTTTACCTACTCCGGCGCAGTAGCCTAAATATATCTTGAGACGCCCACGCTGCGACCGCCGGATCATCTTTAAAAAACTATTGGCTTTTTCTTCACTCATGTTGACTACCACATTACCTTAATTTTTCAATCTCAACATTCAACAAAAGCACATTGACCCTCGTTTCACCCAATATACCAAGCTGACGGTTTTCAGTGCAATGTTCAATCACCGCTTTAACTTGTTCCAGGTCTATGTGCCTAGTTTTAGCTACCCTAGCTGCTTGTAAAACCACATTCTCAATACTAATATGCGGATCAAGTCCACTGCCTGACGCCGTCACCGCATCCACCGGAACCCGGATATCCGAAGCTAATTGATTTTCTTCCCGGTAATCTCTTACCCGCTGATTAACCTGTTCAAGCAATGTCTTTGAAAGCGGTCCCAGGTTACTGCCGCCGGAAGCCGACGCATCATAACCCTGACCCGCCGCCGATGGCCGCGGATGAAAATACCCGGGCCCGCTAAAACGCCGCGAAATTAACTCAGAACCGATTGGTTTATTGTTGAAGTAAATCAAAGAACCATTGGCTTTTGCCGGGAAAATTAATTGGCCCAGTCCCCAAACGGTCAATGGGTATATGATTCCCAACAGCACCGTTAAAACGACTATTGCTAACACTACTCTTTTTAATTCTAACATTTTATTTACTCCTCAAGGGGGGCTCTTTTCGAAATCCCCTAATAGGCCCCCCGCGCCGCGGGGCCCCCTGGACCCCCGCAAAAGCTTTTCATTATTCTACTCATTATACTACTCCAAACAGATTGATTAATAGATCAATCAATTTGATGCCCAAAAAAGGTATGATCAGGCCCCCTAACCCATAAACCAACAAATTGCGCCGCAAAAGCACCGACGCTTTCATGGGCCTGAACTTCACCCCTTTCAACGCCAACGGAATCAACATGATGATAATCAACGCATTGAAAATAACCGCGCTCAATATCGCACTGTCCGGCGACGCCAACTTCATTATATTCAAAGGCCCTACCTCCGGGAATAACCCAATCAACATGGCGGGAATAATAGCAAAATATTTGGCCACATCATTGGCTATACTAAACGTGGTCAACGCCCCACGCGTCATCAACATCTGTTTCCCGATTTCGATAATTTCAATCAATTTGGTGGGATTGGAATCCAGGTCAACCATATTCCCCGCCTCCTTGGCCGCCTGCGTTCCCGTGTTCATGGCCACCCCCACATCCGCCTGCGCCAACGCCGGCGCATCATTGGTCCCATCCCCGGTCATGGCCACCAAATACCCCTTACGCTGCTCTTTCCGAATCAACGCCAACTTATCCTCCGGCCTGGCTTCGGCCAGGAAATCATCCACCCCGGCTTCCGCCGCAATGGTGGACGCAGTCAACCGGTTATCCCCGGTAATCATAACGGTTTTAATACCCATGGCCCGCAGCCGGGTAAAACGGTCCCGAAGCCCGCCTTTCACAATGTCCTTTAAATGGATAACGCCCAGGACGTTCGCCCGGTCCGCCACTACCAACGCCGTCCCTCCCGACCGGGAAATCTTTTCAACGGTCTGCTTCACATCTCCGGGGAATTCCTTGCCAATAAATTGAGATATGGCCGCGGCTGAACCTTTGCGAACCTGGCGTTCGCCGAAATCGATGCCACTCATCCGCGTCTGCGCGGAAAATGAGATGAATTTGGCCTGGGGAAATTCGGAAATGGGCCGGCCCCTTAATCCATGTTTCTTGGCCAGGATAACAATACTTCGACCTTCAGGGGTTTCATCCGCCAGGGAAGATAACTGGGCGGCGTCAGCCAATTGTTCCACCGAAACCCCCAGGGCCGGGATAAATTCGACGGCCTGACGGTCGCCAATGGTAATGGTACCGGTTTTATCCAGCAGCAAGACGTCGATATCCCCGGCGGCTTCCACGGCCCTGCCGCTCATGGCTAACACATTGGCTTGAACCAACCGGTCGATGCCGGCAATGCCGATGGCGCTGAGAAGTCCGCCGATGGTGGTGGGCATCAAACACACCAGCAGCGACACCAACACCGTGATACTGAACAAAGCATGGTAGTACATCCCGAAAAATTTCAAGGTGATAATGGCCGTCATGAAAATAATGCTTAGGGCCGAAAGCAGGATGGTAAGGGAAATTTCATTGGGGGTTTTCCGCCGGTTCGCGCCTTCTACCAGGGCGATCATGCGGTCTAAAAAACTTTCGCCCGGATCAGCCGTAACCCGGACAATTATTTTATCGGACAACACGCGGGTGCCGCCGGTGACGGCGCTCCGGTCTCCCCCGGATTCGCGGATAACCGGCGCGGATTCGCCGGTGATGGCCGACTCATCCACCGTGGCAATTCCTTCGATGACTTCGCCGTCCGCGGGAATAATCTCCCCGGCCGTGACCACCACGATATGGTTTTTCCTTAAATCTTCGGCCAACACCTGCGCTGTGCTGCCGTCCTCTTCCAATTTATTGGCCGATGTGTGGGTGCGGGTTTTCTTCAATGCATTGGCCTGGGCTTTGCCCCGTCCCTCGGCCACGGCTTCGGCAAAATTGGCAAATAACACGGTAAACCACAACCAGAGCGAAATTTGCATAATAAAACCCGCGGTTTCCCCGGGGTGCGCCTGGAAAATAGCCGCTGTGGTAATTACCGCGCATACTTCGGTGACAAACATGACAGGGTTCTTGACCATGGTTTTCGGGTTCAACTTTTTGACTGAGTCTTTCAGCGCCTGGATTAAAATTTCCTTTTGAAATAATGTAGTCGTTTTCGCTCTCATTTGGGAATCCTTTTAAAAGAGTTTATTAGAACCGGTCATTAGAAAATGCTCGGCCACGGGTCCCAGGGACAGGGCCGGGAGAAACGTCAGTAAGCCGACGATGATGACGGTTCCCACCAGCAGGATGATAAACGTCAACCCGTGAACAGGAAAGCTGCCGCTGCCGGGCGGCGTTAGTTTCTTTTTAGCCATGTTGCCGGCCAGCGCCAGTACCGGGACAATCACCAGGAAACGTCCTGCTATCATCACCAGGCCGAGAATGATGTTGTACACCGGCGTATTCGTGGCAAGCCCGGCAAAAGCACTCCCGTTATTACCGGCAGCGGAAGAGAAGGCATAAAGTATCTCGCTTAAACCGTGGGGGCCTGCATTGTTTACCTGGCTTACTCCCCACTTTGCGCTTACCGCCCAGGCCGCGGGACCGAGGATGAAAAAAGCGGTAACCAATATGATGAACACGCATAATTTCACATCGTAGATATCGATTTTCTTGCCCAGGTATTCCGGCGTGCGGCCCACCATTAACCCGGCCAGGAATACGGCCAATATGATAAATATAAGCATACCGTACAGGCCGGATCCCACGCCGCCGAAAACCACTTCCCCCAGTTGGATATCGATCAAGGTTACCAGCCCGCCCAGGGGGGTAAAGGAATCATGCATGGAGTTCACCGCGCCGCAGGATGCGTCGGTGGTCACTGTCGCATACAATGCGGAATTGAAAACCCCGAAACGGACCTCTTTGCCTTCCATATTACTGTTAGTTGATAATCCCAGGGTTTCAAATCTACTATTCCCCTGCGCTTCGGCGTACCAGCAAACCAGGACAGCCGCCAGGAAAAGCAGGGCCATGGCGGTCCAGACCGACCAGCCATGTTTTTTATTTTTGGTTACCTGGCCGAGGTAATAGGTCAACCCGCTGGGGATTAAAAAAATGGCCAACACCTGGATAAAGTTGGATAGGGGAGTGGGGTTCTCATAGGGATGGGCCGAATTGGCGTTAAAGAAGCCGCCGCCATTAGTGCCCAGTATTTTAATGGCTTCCTGCGACGCCACCGGTCCCTGGGGAATCGTTTGGACGATTTCTTTTCCGTCTTTTCCGCCCTTTCCTGCCTGGAATTCAAGGGTTGTTACCGTTGTTACTTGCACATCCCCATTCAAATTTTGAATCACGCCCTGGGATACGAAGAACAGGGCTAAAATTAATGAAAGGGGGAGCAGTATATAAAGAATAGTGCGAACCAGGTCTACCCAGAAATTGCCGATGGTTTGGGATCTGTGCCTAGCGATGCCCCTCACCAATGCAGCGGCCACGGCAATTCCCACGGCCGCGGATATGAAATTCTGGAATGTTAAAGCCACCATCTGGGAAAAATGAGACATGGTTGTTTCACCCGCATAACTTTGCCAGTTGGTATTGGTGGCAAAGCTGACCGCGGTATTAAATGCCAGGTGAGCTTTTACCGCGCCGAAATGTTGGGGATTTAACGGCAAATGGTTTTGAAAGCGCAGGATAAAATAGGTAAGGAATAGCCCTATTATACTAAATAAACCCAGGGCTAAACCGTATTCTTTCCAGTTTTGTTCCCTGTCTTTATCGATGCCGATTATCTTGTACAAAAAGGTTTCTACTCTTCCAAAAACCCGGGGCAGGATGGTTTTTTCCCCGGGTTCAAGAACCCTGAATAAATAAATCCCCATGGGTTTGGTTAATAACAGAAGTACGGCCACGAATAGGACCAATTGAATCCACCCGAAAATATCCATTAAAATTTCTCCGGCATAAAGACGGCAACGAATAAGTAGACAATCAACATCAAACCGATAATTCCAATAATAATTTCATTCATTTTACCAACCTCACTCGTCATAACGCTCACAGCGTTTCAGTGAAAATTCGAAAGTGGTTCCTTTACCTTCGGAACTCTTAAAGGAGATTTCACCGTCATGGGCTTTTATAATTTCTTTAGCGATGGCCAGGCCCAGGCCTTCGCCGCGGTCCGTACCCCTGTCCTGTTCCTGACGCTGGTCCGGGATGCGGAAGAATTTTTCAAACACTTTGGCGTGATATTCTTTGGGAATGCCTTTGCCGTTATCCGCCACATAAAAATTTACTTTTCCTTTGGCGGGTTTAGCGGAAACGCGGACTTTCCCGCCCACCGGGGTATATTTGACGGCATTGGAAAGCAGGTTTCCCAGGACATGGGAAATGCGCGCCGGGTCTGCCGTTACTTCGGGGAGGTCCCGGGGTAAATCGACTTCCAGCATAATTCCTTTATCCTGGGCCTCTCGGTGGAAGGATTCCACTGTTTCCTCCACCAATTCGTAAGGAGAGACCGCGGTTAAATTCATCTTGACGTTTCCCGCTTCGATCCGGCTGATATCCAAAAGGTCTTCCAGGATGGCGAATAACCGTTCGCTTTCATCCCGGGCCGAGACCAGCAAATCCGCTTGCTTTTCATTCAGGTTCCCGATTTTTTCTTCCAATAACAGGTGGATGGCCATGCGGATCGATGTCAGGGGAGTTTTCAATTGGTGCGATATGGTGGAAAACAAATCTCTTTTAATTTCATCGCTTTGTCTTAGCAGGGTAACATCTTCAAGGGTAATGACCAGGCCGTTCAGTTCTTTCTCATTATCCAGGATGGGAAAGGCTTTGGGTTGGAAGAATTTTTCGCGGTTATCGATAAAGTGTTGGATTACCTCGCCTTTGATTTCTTTGGTGGATATTTTTTTGTTATTTACTACTTCCATATAAAAATCGGGCAGCCAGGTATAGTGGATATCGGAAATGCGGGTATTGGGGATTAGGCCAAAATGGGCGCGGGCCGATTCGGTGGCGACATCCACAGTTCCGTCAGGATCGATAATGGCGATGGCTTCGGGCAAATTTTTAAAAGCTTCCTGGGCGGCGCGTTGGATTCTTAGTAACTTTGAATTATCGGAGCGTCTGAGGAGCCGCAGGTGGGTGACCATGGTATTGAAGGCTTCGGAGAGTTGGCCGATTTCATCGCGGGCATCGACTTCCACCACCAGGTTGAGGTTTCCGCCGGTTATTTCGTTGGTTGAGCGGATGAGTCGGTGAATGGGTTTCAATATCCAGCGGTTGCTGAAAAGCAGGAATATGACTGCCGTAAAAAAAGCGAGGACCAGGAAGAGAACCATATCCCGTTGGGCTTTGGCAGCTTTGAGCCTGGCATTGTTATTGGCGTCGTTCATGTTTTGTTGGTTCATATGGAGGATATCGTCGGTGGTATTTTTGATTTCCTGGAAGAGGGGTAATAGGGCGTTAAAGTAAGTATCTTGTGGGGAGGGGGACTTTTTATCGATGATTAAATCCAGTTTTTCATTGTATAGGGTGAATAGAGATTTAAGCAGGGATGCTTTCCGGGGTTCTTCGGGGAGGGTTAAATTAGTTGATTCAATTTCCAGGGCGGCTTTAAAGAGTTCGATATTTTTCGTGACCAGGTCTTTGCCTTTTTTTTCGTGGCCCAGGAGGAGGAAGAGGGCGCCGCTGTCGGTTCGTTC
>JAUPLE010000308.1 GCA_030837085.1 Acidobacteriota bacterium
AATCCCAATGCGGTCAATGCCTCCAATTTTATCTCCATGGCAGACAATGTGTTGTACACAGAAGGGTTTACTATCGACCTGTTTTGCAAGGGGCAGGTAAACCTTTACAAGCCGTACGCAAACAAAGTGGGGTTGATTATTGAAAAAGAAGACCAGGCTAGCCTGGAGACAGTATACAATATTATTAACACAGTCAGGGCCGTTCACGGTATAGATATGGATGCCGGATGCGTGGTGGTAACCGGGGAGCCTTTCGGCGGCCGCTGTGTGCAACTCAAATCCGGGGCTTACGTCGGCACCCTGGATAAACCGGACGTGTTATTCAAAGCCACGGAATACCTTATCGAAAGGGGTGTGAATGCCATTGGTATCACCTCCAATATCCAGGACCTACCCAAAGAAAATTACGCCAAACACTTTGATGGGCTGCATCCCAACCCAATCGGCGGGGCAGAAGCCATCATTTCTCATTTAATTACGGAAAAGTATCGCATCCCCGCGGCCCATGCCCCGATGATCAATATCAAGGAACTTGAGCTGAAAAGCAATATCGTGGATGCCAGGGGCGCCGGGGAATTCGCTTCTCCCAGCGGGTTGGCCTGCATATTGATTGGCTTAAGCAGGGCCCCCCAGTTGGTAAGGAATAATAATTACCGCATCAAGGACATCGTCAATATCAATAATTTATCGGCGGTGGTGGCGCCGGCAGGCACATTGGGCGGCATACCCATGTTATACGCCCAAAAATACAACATTCCCATTATCGCGGTCCGGGAAAACAAAACAATACTGGACGTCACTTATGATAAATTGCAATTAAAGAATGTCTACGAAGTGAACAGTTACCCGGAAGCAGCGGGTCTGCTGCAAGCCCTGCGTTTGGGGATCAGTATTGAAACCCTTCACCGGCCCCTGGAAACGCTGCGGCCATAGCGTCGCAGTGTCGCAGTGTTGCAGTGTCGCAGTGTCTACGGTTGTCTACTTATTTCTTAAATTTTCCCATTAACTCTGCTTTGCCAAGGATGTGACCTTCCATGGCCCGGAGGATTGTTTTTTTATCGGCGCCGGGTTTCAGGCCCAAAAGGATATCCAGGGCATAAAGTTTAAAAAAGTACCGGTGTGTGCCGGACGGGGGGCAGGGGCCGCCGTAGTCGCTTCTTCCCCAACTGTTCCTGCCGTGCCGGATCCCATTGGCCAGTTCCGGCAAATCCGGGATACCTTCGTTGAGTTCAGACACCGAAGCCGGGATATTAAACAATAACCAGTGGTCCCAGGTTCCCACGGGCGCGTCCGGGTCATCGCAAATCATGACAAAACTCTTTGTTCCCGCGGGGGCGCCTTCCCACTTCAAAGATGGGGAAATATCCTGCCCCTTGCAGGTATACTTTTCGGGAATCATGCCTTCATGCTGAAAGGCGAAACTTGTTATTTTCATGTAACACCTCCTAAAAAAATACGCCCCCGGCGGGCACGCGGCGCGTGCTCCCTCTTAGGATTTGAAACGACGCCCAGTCTGTAGGAAAACGAAAGGCCGTGCAAGAGGGTGCAGCAGCATGCTGCCCCCGGCGGCCCGCTTTTTGAAAAAAGCGGGGCAAAAACTTCTGATAACCAAAAGTTTTGCGGGGTTCCAGGGGCGCTTTTACAAAAGAGCCCCTGGATTCATTTTTTGTATAGTACCTTTCCTCCTACAATCGTGTAAAGCACCTGGGTATTTAAAATCTCGTCCTCCGGGACCGTCATAATATCTTTGGAGAGAACCGTAATATCCGCCAATTTCCCCGGTTTTAAAGAACCCTTGATATCTTCTTCAAAAGCCGCATAAGCGCCGTTGATAGTATAAGAACGCAGCGCCTCTTCGCGGGTCATCCGCTGTTCCCCATAAAAAACAGCCCCGTTTTTCATTTTCCGGGTCACCGAGGCATAAAAACACGCAATGGGATCGATGTCCTCCACCGGCACATCCGTACCGTTGCAGATAATCGTACCCGCATCCAGTAATTTCCGCCAGGCGTATGCGCCTTCGCGGGAACGTTTTTCGCCCAGGCGTTTTGGCACCCAGGGACCGTCGGACGCAGCATGTATGCCCTGCATCGCGGCAATCACGCCGAGCTTCGTAAATCTCGGGATATCGACAGGCTGGAGATGTTGTGCATGTTCGATGCGCCAGCGTAAATCTTTTTTCTCCGGGTGGATTTTGAAAGCCCCTTCGTAAATATCCAGGGTAACGCGATTGGCCCGGTCGCCAATGGCATGGGTGCACAATTGAAACCCGTTCTCGATAGCAATTTGGGCGACTTTTTTCATGGCGTCGATGGATTCCGTGTTCAGGCCCGTACTGCCGGGAAGACTATCATAAGGTTCCAGCAGCCAGGCGCCGTGGGAACCCAGGGCGCCGTCGATCAGTCTTTTAATACTGCGCACCGTGAGGTGGTGGTCCCCCATGCCGATTATCTTGTAATTGGCAATACGCTTGATGAGTTCCAGGTTCGCTTCCCCGATCATTACATTCAACCGGACGCCCAACCGGTTATTTTGCACCAGTTGTTTGTACATATCGATAACGCCGAAAGAAACGCCGGCGTCATAGAAAGTAGTAATTCCATTTTCCAGGCAAGCCCGGTCGGCAAGTTCGATGGTCTTTACCAGGTAGTCTCTTACCTGTTCGGGAGACCGTTTCGAGAGGGAAACATTCAGGGCTTTATCCAAAAGGTCCTGGGCGTTTTCCCGGAAAGCGCCGATGGGTTTTCCGTTTTTATCTTTGACAATTTCGCCGCCGCTGGGGTTGGGGGTGTTCTCATCGATCCCGGCCAGTGCCATGGCTTTGGCATTGGTAAGGCAGGCGTGGCCGCTGGCATGGGTTAGTAAAACAGGGTTTTGGGGAGAGACTTTACTTAATGAGTTATGTAGGGGCAAGCCTTCCACGTTCGGTTCCGGGGCATGGTCCCATTTTTCCTGGTGCCAGCCGCGGCCGATGATCCATTCGCCCGGTTTGGCTTTTTCAGCGGCTTGTTTCACCATTTGCACCGCTTCATCCCAGTTGTTGATTTTGGTCAGATCCAGTTCCATTTTCGTGCGGCCCAGGGAAGTGAAATGGCCGTGGGATTCGATTAAACCTGGGATGGCGGTTTTGCCATCCAGGTTGATCACCTGGGTTGCTTTCGAAATATAAGGTTCTATTTCT
>JAUPLE010000309.1 GCA_030837085.1 Acidobacteriota bacterium
ATCCTCCTCGCTCAACTTAACATACTCCTCCCTCAACTTAACATCATCCTCCCTCAACTTAACATCATCCTCCCTCAACTTAGCATCCTCCTCGCTCAACTTAACAACCTCCTCCCTCAACTTAACATCCTCCTCGCTCAACTTAACATCCTCCTCGCTCAACTTAACATCATCCTCCCTCAACTTAACATCATCCTTGCCCGGCATTACATTGCCCTCGCTTAACTTGCCCGGATATTTTTTTTGCATTACATCAAGCCGGTAAACAACCCCTCCTAATTTCTTTGCAGAGAGAGGTTCCGAGCCTGATTCCGTTGTGAAGTTAAGTCATTGGGTACAGTTCTACAAGACGCTCCCCCTCGCAGAGGGGCACCCCGTGGAGGCGCCGTTTGGGGGTTGAAAAAATTTACAACATATGGCATAATGCTCTCTTTAATGGGCCAAAAAAAGCAAGCGCCTGTGAATACCCGGATTCTTTTTCCTGTATCTGCCGCGTATAACCTCCTGGAGAGACAAAGGCGGAAGCTTGCCCGAAAGATTCTAATCATAAGGATTCTAAATTGAAATTTTTTTTAGATATTAAAAAATTCGCCCGGATGCTCTATGATAAGAAAGGCGCTATCTACGAGCTGGCCAAACGGGATTTCGAATCCCAATACAAAAGTACCTACCTGGGAATCGTATGGGGATTCGTCCATCCACTCTCTTATATCCTGCTGCTTTTGCTTGTTTTTTCTATCGGGCTGCGCTCAAACCCGGGCAATGATGTCCCTTTCGTCGTCTACTTAATATCCGGTATGATCCCCTGGCAATTCTTTTCCACCACCCTTACTTCATTAACCAAAGTCGTCAAAACTCATTCATACCTCGTTAAAAAAGGCGACCTGAGCCTGGGTATTTTACACGTCGCTAAAATTTTAAGCAGCCTGGTGACCCACATCGTTTTAATTGTTGTTTGTTTTATAGTCTGCCGGGCCTACGGTTTCCCCTTAGGGTTTCATTCCTTGCAAATTTTCTACTATTTGGCGGCTATGTGTCTCCTGCTCCTGGGCCTGGGTTGGATTACGTCCTCCACCAGCATGTTTATCGAGGATGTCGCGAATGCAGTAACCATTTTCGTCCAGTTCGGTTTCTGGTTCACCCCCATTATCTGGAATATATCGAGGATTCCCCAGAAATACCAGTGGATCGCAAAATTAAATCCCGCCTGCTATATCATATCCGGCTATCGGGACAGCCTGATCTATGGGACGCCCATATATGTAAAACCCAGGGAAACTCTATATTTTTGGGTGATAACGGCAGTGGCCCTGCTGGCCGGCGCAGTTATTTTCAGGAGACTGAAACCCCACTTCGGAGAGGTAATCTAAAAGAAGGTCCACAGATTACACTGATTAACACTGATATGAAAATAGCCGCTAAGAACGCGAAGGACCGCGAAGAAAAAAAACTTGGTGTCTTGGTGCCTTGGTGGCAAAAACTTTTATAGACGAAAAAAGATGTCTAATATCGCAGTTAAATTTGAAAATGTATCAAAGTTTTACAAACTCTACAACTCTCCTAAAGACCGCTTAAAAGAAGCCCTGCACCCTTTCGGGAAAAAACGGCACCGCGAATTCTATGCCTTGAAAAACATCAACCTGGAAGTCAAAAAGGGAGAGATACTGGGAATCGTCGGCAGGAACGGATCAGGAAAATCTACCCTGCTCAAAATCATTTCCGGGGTCATTCAACCCAATTCAGGGAAAGTAATTGTAAAAGGCGATGTGTCGGCATTACTGGAACTGGGATCAGGCATGAACCCGGATTACGACGGCATCCAAAATATCTATTTCGGGGGAATAATGATGGGGTTTTCCCGTGAAGAGATGAAAGCCAAAATCGACGATATTGTGGCTTTTGCAGAGATCGGGGATTTTATTCATCAACCGTTGAAAACATATTCCTCCGGGATGAAAGCGCGGTTAGGTTTCGCCCTGGCCATCAACATAAAACCTGAAATACTCGTTGTAGATGAAGTGTTGTCCGTGGGCGACGACCTGTTTAAACGAAAATGCTTTGCCAAAATGGAAGAATTATTTAAATCCGGGTGCACCGTGTTTTTTGTCTCCCACAGCATTCCTAATGTGATGGAGATTTGCACCAGGGCCATCCTCGTTGACAAAGGCGAACTAATCCTGGAGGGCTCCCCAAAGTTGGTTACTATGAATTATCTGAAATTAATATATGCCCTTCCCAATGACCAGGCTGAAATCAGGAATGAAATTCTCCAACTGGATAAAAATGAGGAGGAGAAAGAAAATTTCGATTCCCGACTGGATACTGAAGAGTGCCCTTCACCTGCCAGCGAAAAACTGATTACCCGGAAAGAGAAAAAGGAACCGAAAATAGGGCAGGAAGCATTCCATATCCCGGATTTTAAGCCCAAGAGCACAGTCATTATCAAAAATGAAGACGTAAGTATTTATGACATGCGTATCGAAACCCTGGAAGGCCAGGAAGTCAATGCGCTGGTCATGAACGAGGAATACATTTATAGCTATAAAGTCGAATTCGGAGTCCTAACCAGGGATGTTAATTTCGGGATGGGAATTAAAACCGAAAAGGGCCTCGCATTGGCCTGGATGATTTACCCTGGGATAAACCAATTTCTAAAAGAAGAATTCGTAAACGGAGATAAAATTCATCTAAAATGGCGTTTTAAATGCATGCTTTTGCCGGGCAACTATTATATCGATTCCGGATTAAGAACAATGAAAAAAGATAAAACGTATATTCTCTCAAAAATCACCGATGCCCTGGCTTTTAAAGTTCAAGAGAACGAAGGTAAACAAAAAGGTGGCTTCTTCGACGCCTTGAGTTTATTGGATATGACTAAAATTTAATATGAAGCTGAAAGTCGCCCTGTGCATATCGGGCCAGATGAGAACTTTTGAAGCCTGCTGCCCGAACCTTAAGAAGTATATTATCGATCCTTTAAATGCCGACATTTTTATCCATACCTGGGCCAACAATGGAATTAGTACAAAAGCAAAAAAAGAAGAAAAAGCAAATTTTAGCGACGAAAAAGTCACTCAAACTGTTTTAAAAAAGCTATACCACCCAAAGATTGCTGTAATAGAAGAATACAAAGATTCCTATTCCGAAGCTTTGAATGGTGTGAAAGTCCCTGCTATACTGAAAAAGGAAGAGAGTCAGCATTATAAAGGTGCAATACCGATGTTCTATAAGATGTACAAGTGTAATGAACTAAGAAGACGGTATGAAATTGAAAACAATCGTCGGTACGACCTGGTCATACGACTAAGACCAGACTTGATGATCAATGAAGAAATCCCCTCTCATGTATTGCAGCAGTGGGATATCCTTTGGTTCTCCGACTGTAAGGTAAACATTGCCTTCCAGGTAAGTGACAAATTCGCAATATCAAACTCAGTCAATATGGATTATTATTGCTCTGTATGGACATTACTTCCACAATATTGGGAAAATCCACTGGGAGATGGGGAGTGGAAAAATTACAGGGTTGGAGAACGCTTAATGAAAACCCATATGGAACAATCCGGTATCGAATTTAAACCTTTTTCTATGTCTTGTGATATTTGTCGAGAAACGTATCAGCCCGGAACAAAAGTAGCTAAGAAGCCATCTTCACGGTTAAACATGTCTGAACGGTTGAAGACCTTCATGCCTATAAAGAGGTAAAGACTGTGCTGAACGTTATCATACTGGCAGCGGGGGATATAAGCAAAAAGCTGCCTTTTTTAATATCCAGGAATTGCAGCCCTTCATTAATACCAGTCAATACGAAGCCTCTTATCTTCTACCTCCTTGAATTTTACCAGGCATTTGAAGATTGCCGGATTCATGTCTTTGTTTCAACCACGCAAATGGAAACTGTCAAAGCCGAAATTTCGGCCTTTAAAAATAATTGTTTTTTGTATCCATTACCCGAAACCAGGGGAGTAAATCATTCGTTGAAAATGGCAGTCGGTATGGTCCCTTTTTCAGAGGAAACAGTGGTAAACCTGGTTACAACGATACCCACTATAATGCCGGAGTTAAATGAAGTACAGATATCGAAAGATGTTACTCAATATAAAATATGTTCCAATATTATTCCAACTAAAAACGGTATGAGTTTCGCACCAAAAAACGATTCGTTAAAAAAGCCCGGGCATCCATTTACCGGCATTTTTAGAGTTAAAACCGCCGATTTGCTCGATGCCCTGGAAAGAACTGAAATAGACAATGATCTGCTTTATGTTGTCATAAATTTGTACCAGGTTATTCCTTTACAATATAAAAAAGTTGATTGGATAGATTGCGGGCATGAGATAAACTATTACGAAACCAAAAGCAAGTTGATTTCCGCCAGGACATTCAATGAAATTAATGTCTCCCTGGGGAAAGGGATATTAAGAAAAACATCTCACGATATCGATACGCTGCGTAACGAATATCAGTATATGATGTCGCTGCCGGTGGATATCCGGGTGTATTTCCCACGAGTAATTATGGATTTTCGAGAAGAGAGTACCGGGAAAGGTTTCTTCGAAATGGAATTCTATGGTTATCCCAATTTGGTAGAGTACCGATTATATTGGAAACTTGATTCATCACATTGGTACCGCATTTTTAACAAGCTTCAAGATGTACTTAAGGAATTCAACGAGCATAAAAGCTCCATAAGCCGTGATGCCTTTAAAGAAATTTACCTGGGAAAAACACGACGCCGCTTCCAGGATTTTTATGAGCAGGTTACGAAAGCCGGTGAAGATAAATCCTGGTTGGACAGTGAAATATATGTGAACGATATGAAATGCCAGCCCCTTGATTCTCTATGGGATTTATTGGAGAAAAAAATAATGAGTCTCTACAACAAAGAGGATTTTTGCATCATTCACGGAGATTTTTGTTTTACTAACATTTTATATGATATGCCGTCCGGGATTTTAAGATTTGTAGACCCGAGGGGAAGTTTTGGCGATGGTAATGCCACCATTTACGGCGATCAAAAATATGACCTGGCAAAACTGGCGCATTCTGCCATTGGCGGTTATGATTATTTTGCTAATGAATTGTTTGAAATCGAACGTGAAGGTTATCATTTTCATTATAGACTGAATCTTAGAGAAAATAATGAATTAATAAGGATACTTTGCATGGAAATGATTAAAAATCTAGGCTATCATGAAAATGACATCCGGTTCATCATTGGGCTTCTGTTTGTATCCATGTGCTCCCTGCACAAAGAGTCTTTTCAGCGGCAGCAAGCGCTTTTTGTTCACGGTTTAAGAATCTTGAATGATTCTTTGTTCGGTGAGTAGTGAGTAGTGAGTAGTGAGTAATGATTGGTAAGTGGTGAATGGTGATTGGTGACTGTCGAGACGACGATGAATTTTGTTATCCCAATGGCAGGAAGAGGCAAACGTTTTTCAGATGTAGGGTATTCTAAACCGAAACCCCTCATTGAGGTCAGGGGGAAAACACTGCTCCAATGGAGTGTGGACAGTCTTCCCTTGGCGCTGTGCACCCGCCTTATCTTCGTAATACTTATGGAACATGAAAGGGAATATAACATTTCGGAATATATTCGTCAATGGTACAAGGATGCATGCGATATTCATTTCGTTTTTGTGTCGGAAGTGACGCGTGGGCAAGCCGAAACCGTATTAAAGGCAGCACATGTGATTATCCCGGATAAACCATTGCTGATATACAATATCGATACGTATTTCAGATCGGAAACGTTGGAAAATTTGTTGTGTAAAGATGATATAGATGGTGTTTTGGGCGCCTTTATCGATGACTCGACAAGATTTAGCTATGCCAGGATAGGAGATGATGGCTTTGTATCGGAAGTGGCTGAAAAAATGCCGATATCAAAAAACGCTTTGACTGGCTTATACCACTTTTCCAGGGGATATGATTTTCTTAAAGTTGCTGATGAAGCGATAAAAAAAAATGATAAAACAAAAGGCGAATTTTATGTAGCACCAATGTATAATAAACTGATTGCCGAAGGGAAAAAATTTATACTGGATTTTTGTTCTCAGCACGCCATTCTTGGCACACCCGATGAACTCAGGTTATTCGAGCAATCAGTTTATCCTTCGAATTAAGAGATACTTTATGAATAGCACAGACAGGCCGCTTATTTTTATCACCGGCGCCCCCCGTTCCGGGACATCCATGCTTGCCAAAGTCATCGATTCCCACCCGGATACAGCCGTACTCATGGAAAATATATTCGGGAACCGCCGCCGTCAATGGCAGCGGGCGGATTACTGGAACTCCTTCGAAAACTTAAAAAGAGAAGCGCAAAAGGTCTATTCGAGATTAAAGGAACCCATCGTAGGCAACAAAGTCATCACCCCGGACGTCTGGGACGCCGGCGATATCCTCCAATTCTGCCGGTTATTCGATAGCTTCAAAATACTCTTCCTGGTCAGGGACCCCAGGGCCACGGCCCTGTCAAGGCTAAAAAGGGAACCGGCGGATTTCTTCGAAGTCTTTTCCCGGGAAGCTAGGGAAAACATCTTGCTTGACTTCCGTAACCGCTTCCATACCTATATCTCCTCATGGCGACAAAGTGTCGAGAACTACTGGAAACTAAGGGACGGCCTGGGGGAAAATAAAATTAAAGTGGTGTATTACGAAGATTTTTGCCGTGACTTTGAAAACCAGGTGAGAGATATTTTTTCCTTTCTTAAAATACCTTTTACCGACAGCGTTTTAAAATGGTATGAAATGCCGCATCATAACGCCGAAGGCCAATTGGTGCGCGATCTGAAATACCCGGATGCCGATGTCTTCCTCCCCACTGCCATCGAACAATACCCGCCCGAGTTGGAGGAAGCAGTAAATACTATCGAATGGCAATACGACTTATGGGAAAAAAGAAGGCTTTGATTGCAAATGGATGATTTATTATTAATCTCGGAAGTATTCCGGTTTCCCCATAAAAAATATTATTGGCAGATGAATTTTTTCAAACCGCAAATCTATATGTTTAATTGGCAAAAAAAAAAAGTTATTAAAAAACTCGCAGCCCCGTCCGGCTATTTCGATGAGGAAGAATATCAGTTTCTACGGCTTTGCTACCATTACAGCGGCGCCAGGGGAATTACCTCCAATGGCAAATATATATTCGTTGCGCTTCAGGATGCAATAGCGGTTTATGATACCGGATTACAGAAACAAGTAGGACGAATCGATCATCGGTTGTTTAATGGAATTCATGAAATAACCTGGTACAAAGACCGATTATATGTCACCTGCGCGGTGACCGATTCTATCCTGGTTATGTCTGAAGAAGGAAAGGAATGGGGACATTTTTACCTGGGCAATAATCCCTACTTTATGGAAAAACTCGATCTAGTCCCCCGTGAACTGGATAACCGGCTTGATTACCGGTTAATGCACCGGGTAAAAAGATTGTTCCATGTCAACTGCGTCCGGGCGGTGGGAGAAAACATTTATGCCAATTTCAACCTGCAGGGTTGCTTTGCCAGGATTTACCCGACTGAGGAGATCATCATCCGCGATCCTGATTTGCGGCAAAGCCATAATGGACAATTCTCACCCGATGGACGACATATACTCATCAACGATACCGCCAATTATACGCTACGAGTTTATGATTCCCTGGGTAAGCCCGTCAGGGCCATCGATCTCAGGAAATTTCCCTTACCGGTGAGCTTTGCCCAAAAAAAGGTTTTTGGTGCGGGGCATGATATTAAAGCCGGGTGGCTTCGGGGTATGGCTTTTTCATGTCATAATAAAGAAATTGTTTATGTTGGATTAAGCCCGGTTATGGTGGTTGCCTTAAATTACATCACTGGTGAATTGGTTGATTATTTCCAGTTCAGGCGAAATATATGGATGAGCGTTCATGGACTGCATAACATGTCAGCGCTCCCCACACCCGCTGCCCGGGAAGAAAACAACGCAGAATGGCCGGGATAAATCATGCAATTATCGGATCTTAAAAAAAAGGTGGCGGCGTTTATGGATAAAAACGCCGCGAAACGGGATTCCTGGATAAAACGCAATCCTTACTATTACAAGCAACTGGTAAAATTTTTCCGGTTTAATATCCCGGTTGGTCAGCGTGTTTTGGAAATCGGCTGTGGAACGGGTTATCTCCTGGATAAAGTCCAACCCGGCGTTGGAGTGGGCATTGATTTTTCTGCCCCTATGATTGAAATCGCCAGGCAAAATTACCCCCATCTTTCATTTATTCATATGGACGCCGAAAATATAACCATCAATGAAAAATTCGATCATATCATTATTTCCGACTCCATCGGTTATTTCGAAGACATCCAACAGCAATTTAGCGAACTACAAAAGATGTCTACCCCGGACACTCGTATCATTATCACCTATTTGAATTTCCTGTGGTTCCCCCTATTAAAGATCGCCGAGTTTTTTAGACTGAAAATGCCGTCGAAAAACATCAACTGGCTGGATATCGACGACATAAAAAATTTACTGACATTATCCGGTTTTCAAACCATAAAAGCAGGCAGAAGATGCCTTGTGCCGGTATTTATCCCTTTTTTTTCCTGGTTTTTCAATACCATCATCGCCCACTTACCCCTTATCAACCGGTTGTGTTTGGTAAATTACATTATCGCCGGGAAGAAAAATACTCCGCTGACCGATACGGGTTCGGCGGGTACGAATACGCCCATAGTTAGCGTTATCGTGCCGGCCCGCAATGAAGAGGAAAATATAGAGCCGTTGGTCAAACAAATCCCGGATATGGGAAGTAAGACCGAGATTATCTTTGTCGAAGGCTGGTCCACAGATAATACCCGGGAAGAAATTACCCGGATTTGCCGACTTTATGAGAAAAATAGGGATATCAAATGGTATACCCAGGAGGGGAAAGGAAAAGGCGATGCGGTGAGAAAAGGATTTGCCATGGCCACCGGCGACATCCTTATGATCCTCGACGCCGATTTAACGGTTCCCCCGGACGACCTACCTAAGTTTTACCGGACCATCGTTTCCGGCGAAGGAGAATTTATTAACGGCAGCCGTCTCGTTTACCCGCTGGAAAGAAACGCCATGCGGATTTTAAATATGATGGGCAACCGTTTTTTTTCCATTATGTTTTCCTGGTTGTTGGGGCAAAAATTAAAAGACACCTTATGCGGAACCAAAGCTATCTCCAGGAAAAATTGGGAAAAGATTGTAAAGGGACGAGCCTACTTTGGGGATTTTGATCCCTTTGGGGACTTTGATTTGATATTCGGGGCGGCCAAGTTAAACTTAAAGATCGTCGAGGTTCCCATTCGGTATAGGGCCAGGCGTTATGGGCAAACCAATATCTCGCGATTTAAACATGGATGGCTGCTGTTGAAAATGGTGTTTTTTGCCATGTGGAAAATAAAATTTTATTGAGGTCGCGAGGCCGCAGGCGGCAACTTTAAAAAAGCGAAGGACTGTGATTATAAAATAACCACAATGGACAGATCGTTAGCTGAATTCCGCGCCGTCTGGGAGCGGAAAAAAATTCTCCGGGAAGTATATACGGAGTGGTATAAAGAAATTGCCGGGGATTTGATGGCCGACGCCGGTAAAACCCTGGAGATCGGTTCAGGCATCGGAAATTTTAAACAGTATTTCCCGGGAGTTATCTCTTCGGATATCCAGGAAGCCCAATGGTTGGATCTTTGTCTCGATGCCCATGAGCTTCCTTTTATGTCCGGTAGTATCCGGAACATCGTGATGATCGATGTCTTGCATCATCTTTCTCAGCCCCTCCGGTTCATCTACGAAGCTGAACGGGTGTTGATGCCGGGGGGACGCCTGGTTATTTTAGAACCTTATCCTTCCCCGGTCTCATTATTGATTTACCGCATATTCCACCCTGAGCCCTTCATCATGAACGTCGATTATTTTAAAAATAAAAACACTGGCAGCGCATCCCTGGAACATGTCGAGCATCGGGAACCCAACCAGGCCGCGGCTTATTTATTATTCTATAAACAAAAGGAACAATTTGAAAAATTGTTTGACCGGCGAATGGCCGTTATAAAAAAGAAATTATTTGCCTGTGTGTTGTACCCCTTATCGGGGGGATTTCAACAAAGGGCCTTTATCCCGGCGTTCATGGCTCCATTGGCAAAAGGCCTTGACGTGTTGGTGGCGCCGCTTCGGTTTTTACTGGCTTTCCGCTGCCGCATCGTTATTGAAAAATTATAATCAGGGATTTGAATATGAAACAAAAAGTCATTTCGTATATGGCGTTTATCCTAATACCGTTGTTATTATTGGCCGTTCATGTATATTTTTTTATAACCGTCGATAACCCGGCTTATACCATCAATACCGACCCCGATTACGCATACCTCTTAAGCGCCGTCGATCTCTCCAACCTGGGCATTAGCAAGATGGTTTTACATCCCGGCACCACATTCCAGGTCCTGGCCCACCTGGTCATGAGAACCGCTTATTTTCTCAACCCCGGGGCAGGAGAAAATTTTCAGGTTTCCGTGCTGAAGAATCCCGTGTTCTATTTGACGGTTCTTCAAGGAACTTTTGCCCTGTTGAATATCATCCTGGTCCTGGCGCTGGGAATCGTCACTTACCGGGTTACGAAACGCTTATATGCGGGTTTATTAATGCAGTTTACGCCATTTTTTTCCGTCCAGTTGCTTATCTTCGGTTTCCGGAAAGTAACGGCAGATATACTGTTGATTTCCGTTTCCCTGGTACTGACCATGGTGCTGGTAAAGTGGCTGCATGAAGAGCAAGAGTCCGTTGGCAGACCTGTCGGCGGTCCGCCATCACTGACCAAACGGGGCATTTATAAGTACGCCATCTTTCTGGGCGTGATTTCCGGGTTTGCCTTGGCCACCAAAGTAACCTTCCTGGTGGTATTAGTCGTTCCCATTATGATGTTGCCATCGATCCGTTCCAGGTTTATTTATCTTGCCAGCACCGTTGCCGGCGTATTTATATTTACTCTGCCCATCGCCTCCCAGTATCCCATTCTCTATCGTTTTATAGCACAGATATTTACCCATAAAGGAATATATGGACATGGGGCTCCGGCGGTAATTGACCTGGGCGAATATGTCTCTAATTTAGAGAAACTGGCCGCGGAAAACCTGCCTTTTCTCCTGCTCCTGATTGTGGGCATCATTTTTCTCATTACCATTTATATTAAGTATATTAATGGGCGATCGCAAAACACCGGCGATTCCATTTTTATCAGTTTATCGGCCCGGATGTTGCCGGCCATATTAATATCTCAAATCCTGGGAATACTGGTAGTGGCCAGGCATTTTAAAAGCAAATACTTACTCCCGGTGCTTTGCCTTTCCCCAGTGCTTCTGTACCTGCCGGGCCTCTTCAAGCAAAAGGCCGGAACAGACAAGACGCACCCCGTATTCTCACGAAAGTGGGTAAATGTGGCTGTGTCCTGTTTTATCGTATTTTCCCTGGGTTACACCCTGTATGGGTTGAATCAATTTCATTATATTCAATCTCTGAGGCTTAAGGAAGCCGCCGCCATTAAGCAAAAATTAACCGGTGAATATAAAGACCACTGCATTATATATTATTATAATGCGCCGTCGGAAATCTTCGGGTTGGAATTCGGTCACCAATGGACGCCTGCTTTTCGGAAAGCCTTGTTGGAAATTTATGGAGATCATTATTTTTATAATCACAATGCCCGCACGTTTTACAGTTGGAAGGGGGGGGGAATATCGCTGGAGGAACTCAAAACCCAGTATCACGGTCGGATAATACTATTTGGCAATCCCTTTCCCCAACTCCGGGAAAAGCAAAACATCCGGTTACCGGATTTCCCGTTAAAAGATGTGTTTGGCGGTACGTACTATACCCTTTACGTGGTGGGAATATGAATCCGGAAACGATAGGCCAGGAAGAGTGAACAAAATGAAAAACTGTTTAATCCTCGGTTCAGGGAGAAGCGGCGCCAGCATGCTGGGGGGCAGTCAACAACCAGGTTCCCCAGGTGGAATCCGATAAAAAAGAAGTATTGGCAATAGAACCTTTTTGTTATAAAAACCCCCGGTTCAGCTACACGTTACCGGTATAGATAAAGAGGCAGGTCGTGAGTGACCTGCCTCTTTATAAATTGCTTATCGCTAATTTTTCTCAAGCTTTGTTATTCGTTCCTGGAGTTCGGAGATGATCTTCCGATACTCCTGGTTCAAGTTTTTTTGTTCCTGGTTTTCTTTCTGCAGTTCCTGGACAACTTTGGTTAAAACCGCCGTGACATCCATCGGGCTTAAGCCTTTCCTATCGCTAGCGGCGACCAGATCAGGAACATCTTCCGCGATAAACCCCACGTGTTTATCGGTTTTATCGACCTTATAATTGTATTTCACCGGGTTCAGTTTGGTTAAAGTTTCCATGGCTTCACCGGTGCTGAGGTTTTCAATGTTTTCCTTTAATGCCCTACTGGAAGCGTCGGTCCAAACACCTCCTGTTGTACACGAGGCGCCGTTATACATGCTTAAACTTCCATCCGTATTAACCATCATTTTCCAGGTGCTGTTTACCATAATCCTGACCGGGTGGTTGCTCGCGGCTCCAAATTGGGCATAAGAATCCGTTGCACTCATAAAATTCTTGGCGCCGTCTGTGCGGGTAGTAACAAAAGCAGCATTTTCGCCGGTGGTCTCCAGTTCCATTGGATAATCAGGTGTACTGGTGCCAACACCCAATTTGCCGTTTACAGTGACTATATTGTTATTAAACTCCCCGTAAATCAAGGGAGAGGCGCTGTTGGAATTTTCGATATAGAGTTTATTGGAACCGGTCTCATAATATCCTGCATTGTAACCCAAAAAGATGTTGCCGGTTCCGGTTGAATTGGTGTATCCCGCGGAAGTTCCGAGGGCGGTATTGTTGTATCCGGTGCTATTGGTGTCTCCGGCAGAATCCCCGATGATAGTATTGTTGTATCCGGTAGTATTTAGATGTCCGGCATCATAACCGAGGAAGGTGTTGTGGTTTCCGGTAGTATTTAAGCGTCCGGCATAATATCCAAGAAAGGTGTTGCATTCCGCGGAAGTATTGCTGTAGCCGGCAGAATCACCAAGAAAAGTGTTGTAGCTTGCGGTGTTGTTGCGCCCGGCATAATATCCTAGGAAAGTATTGTAGCTCCCGGTTGTGTAGTATCCGGCGCGATATCCGAAGAAGGAGTTGCGGGTTCCGTTAGCATTGGTGTATCCCGCACCAGTCCCGACAAAGGTATTGTAATGTGCGTCATCATTATTTCTTCCGGCATACATTCCAACGAAGGTGTTTTCGACTCCGCTAGTATTGTATTGTCCGGCGCGATCTCCCAGGAAGGTATTGTAGTATCCGGTGGTATTGTCGTTCCCGGCGTAAGCCCCGAAAAAGGCGTTTTGGGTTCCGGTAGTAGAGGCCCCGGCATAGTATCCGTAGAAAGTGTTGGATGAGTTTTCAGTACCTTTTACTCCACTAATTCCCGGGGTATTATTAACCACCACTTCCTGTACCTCTGACTTCATGTCGTCCAGGACATTGGTAATGGTATCGTCCTTTACTCCATATGATTTGAGTATAGACTCAAGTTTTTCTGCTACACCGGCAAACCGGACTTCCTGTTCCACCTGGAAAATCCTTCCGCTTGACCAGGAACCCAGGGCATTGCCATTGGCATCCAATGCCTGGACATACCAGGCATACTGGCTGCCGGTTTTGAGTTTCTCACCTGATGGAAGTGTCCATGATAAGGCAGGTCCGGCAATTTGTTTACTTACCACTGGAGTGGCCATAATCACCATGTTTTCATAGGGTGCTATTTTCCCATCCGGCGATTCGAAAATTGCCAATTGGTACGACGCTGCTTGATCTACGGCTGACCAACTGAATGTCGGACAATTCTGCCATACAGTGACCACCTCAGTTTCGCTGCCGGGTGAAACCGCCACCGGGTTATTTCGGGTCTCTTCCGCAGTAACCCAAAACGATACCAATAAAAACATGAATACAAAAGTTGCCAAATAGATTTTTTTCATTTTAATTTTCCTCCTAGAGTTTTAATTTTGATTGTAGATATATTACATTTGTGAAACTCAAGTGATTGAGTCTTGATTGTAATTGCCCTATGTTTTTCAAAACAGATATTACCATAAAAGCAAATGATTGTCAAATTGTAATACTTTGCTGTCTCCCCAAAAAAAATTGGAAATATGGCGTGAGATATGATATAATAATATATCCTCTGGGTAACATATTATCAATGCGTCTTGAAACGCTTAATATTATACTCATGAGGAAATGAAGCATTTCATTCTTTGATTAAGAAAAAAGGGTGCGTTGGCTCCAAAAAGTGTTAACGCAGGTTAAACGAATATATACCGGACGGTCGGGCCGCCTTCCATAAGACACAGTCAGTGCGTGTAACAAAACCCTGTGTCAGCCCCATAACATGGGGCCACTTATGGAGGCAAAATGACCGACAATACTTCACAAAATTGTCCAGAAAAAGAAGCGACAAGGCGCCTTCTTTTTTTAATCCGCTTTTTTTGGATGTTCTTTGGGATTGCGTTTTTAATATTCTTCACAATTTCCATTACCCAGCAAAACACCTTTATCATTGTCGATGCAGCATTATGGTTGACGGTAATAATGCTCGTTTCGATTCGTTATGTCGATATAAAGTGGTCCAATGGACAGACGGACGATGAGTACGCTGAATCGACGGCGCTTCGGAACTGGCGGCAGTACTCGCTCCGTTTATTACTGGCTTCCGGGGCATTGTATTCACTCGCCCGGCTCGCGGCTCATTCTCAATTGAGTTAACCCCCCTGCCAGGGGAGGCGCTTTGTTGGACAGCGCCGGGAATTTCACACTCAACATTTTTCGGCTACCAGGCTGCCCTCAACATGGCGACATGGCGACATGGTGACGTGGCGACGTGGTGACGTGGTGACGCAGGGGAAGAGAAAGTTCCAGGCAAAAAATGCGGAATTACCAGGACCTGGGGCTTGATATTTGCGTCTTTTTATGTTATCGTCTGCTTTTCAAACGACTTAAAAGGTGGAAACCCGATGAAATGGCGAGACCCAACACCTTTCTTAATTGAAAAGATTAAGCTCGATTTTGTTTTTATTGTTATTTGTTTCGCTCTGCTGTACATGGGGTATAACACCGTGAAAGATTTAACCTGGCCCTATGACCTGGATCAATTCAGGGATATTGCCCAAACCCAAACAATCCTGGACAGTGGTTACGGTCGTGATCCTTATTATTTAAACGAAGCTACCTGGTATAACCCCGGCCTCCACTTTCTGCTCGCCGCCCTAAGTTTTCTCTTCCATACCCCGGTTCCACAAGTAATCGCGGGATTTGGGCCATTCTTCATTATATTCGCGCCGCTGGCTTTTTATTATATGCTCAAATCCATGTTCGGCCCCTGGCCGGCGCTTATCGGTTCCTCCACCTACCTATTTATAACCAATCCTTATCCATCCTGGGCGACAAGTCTATATTCGCCATTTATCTTTCCAATTATCGTCGCACAGGCGCTTCTCTACCTTATTATTGCATTTTTTTATAAGTCTATAAAAAAAGAACCCCGGGAAAAAGATTACATCATCCTGGGCATCTTGTTGAGCCTTACTTTTTTAATCAATACATCATCTGCCTTTATTGCCGGCTGCATTATCGTCATCTTTTTCCTTGGGAAAATGAAACCTCAAATGAAAAATCCTCCCCAAACCACTAAAACACTTACACCTTCATTGAAAAAGTTTCTTTGCTTCGCAATCCCTGCCGTCCTCATATCCATGATTTTTCTTTGCTTCGTGGTCTTTGATTATCGTTTCAAAATCCTAAACCCCATGCCCACCAGTTGGGGATGGGAGCAACTCACTTTTAAAGGGCTGCCCGGGTTATTGAAAAATGAACTGCTTTACCTGCCCAATGTAATCGCGGTTTTCGGACTCCTTCACCTGGTAGTAAAAAAACAGGATAGGGAGGCTAGGAAGATTATCCTGTATTGGCTGGGAACAGTGCTGGCTTACCTGTCTTATTATCTTTTAACCTTAGCGTTAAATAGCTCCGGCATAATGCTCTCCTTAATCGTTCCGGCGCATCATTTCTTTTTCTTTCTAAAAGCCCTGTCTTATGTGTTATTCGGATACGGGACTGTAATCCTTGCCGGGTTGCTGGGAAAAGTACTGGAGAAACGTT
>JAUPLE010000310.1 GCA_030837085.1 Acidobacteriota bacterium
AACCCAGGCAGGCGGTTACTGGGACGGCAAGGAAAAAAAGTTTCCCATCAATATGAAGGCCGCGTTGAAATGGGCGCTGCACAATGAAAATATTCATACGGCCATCCCCGGTTTTACCACTTTCGATCAACTGTACCTGGACCTTTCGGTCATGGAGGATTTGGCTTTCACGCCGGAGGAGAAAGCCGCGCTTCAACCGCCCGCGGATTTCAAAGTAACGGGACTTTATTGTCAGCAGTGTGAAACGTGTTTGCGGCAGTGTCCGGCGAAACTTGAGATTCCCACGTTAATGAGGAGTTACATGTATGCTTACGGTTACAAGAATCTTGGGGAAGCCAGGCAGACCTTGGATACAGTCGATTTAACCCGGGCGGCCTGTGATGATTGCAGCGCATGTAAAGTAAAATGCGCCATGGGATTCGATATAAAGGATCGTGTGCAGGATATAATCCGGTTGAAAGACGTGCCCCAGGACTTCTTAGTTTAAACCAAGAGTTTTTTGGGGGCTGCCAGGGGGCGATGGGGCGGCGCCCCACCCCCTCTTGCACGGCCCTCTTTCTTCCTTCTTTGAGGGCAATGTCTCAAATTTTTTTTTTTGCACATTTTTTGGAGGTATTAGTAAAAAAGCCCCCTGGCGAGTTTACAACGGTTTTACCGGGACGCAGATATCGACGACATGCTTATGTTCCGGGTGTTGTTCCGGGTCGTTCTGGTAGAGTTCATAGCAGAGCCGGTCATCGCATTGATAACCGCTTTCCGGCAGCCATCCGGCCATCAAGGAATTCCAGGCCGCTTCGTATTCATCCGTGTTGATCTCGAAACGTCCCACTGCGAATTTGCCGCCCGGGATTGTCATTTTGCCAATTTCGCCTTCCACCGCGGTTTTTTCCGGGACCGTCATACATGCATCTACCCGTAGTTTTTCCTCGTCCGTGATGCTGGGGTCGTCGTAATAGACCGACATAAATTTCATTTCCGGGTTCCGCAGCAGGTCCCGCGGACCGGCCCATTTCATCAGTTTCCCGAAAAGCGACCCAAAGAGTTCCGGGTTGCCTTTGTAGGGACCGATGTGGCGGACGTACGCCACGTGGAAAGCCGGCATCTCCTTCACTTCAATTTTTCCTTCAACCTGTTTGTTGACGTTTTTGTTTTTCATTATAATCCTCCATATCAAATTACGTTTTTCATCGTAATTATAATGGAGTGAAAAATCAAAGTCTTTCCCAATCTTGCCGGGGGATTGCCCCATGTTGCTTTCCGTTATACAAATCTTGCTATCCGGGAGCTCGCCGCTTTTTTTCGAGCGCCACTGGGCCGGGGTCATCCCAAAGAAATCCTTGAACGCCCTTGAAAATGCAGCGGAACCAGAGAAACCGCATTCGAAAGCGATATCCGTAATAGATTTTTTCCGTTGTGCCGATAGTTTTGCCGCGGCTTTTTCGATGCGGATGCGTTGGATGAAACAGTTGAGAGTTTCGCCGACCATGGACCGGAAGATGCGGTGGAAGTGGAACCTGGAGAAATTCGCTACATTAGCGAGGGTATCCAGGGAGAGTTGGTCGTCGATATTTTTTTCGATATAGTCGATGACGCGGTTGATGCGGGAGGTGTATTCGTCCCTGAGCATTTTATCGGGTATAGAGTTTGTTGGAGTTTCCATAATTTTCAGTTCCATTTAAACCATTCCTTATTAAGGGGATAAGATATCACAGCCGTGGGAGAAAGGCAAGAGAGAAATGGAATAGACCAAATGTCTGAACCGCTGATGACGCTGATGACCTTGATGACGCAGATAAAGAACTTTCTGATTATAATCTATATAATCTGTGTAATCAGCGGCATCTGCGCCATCTGTGGTCCGGACAGTCCATTGAGAAGATTCCTGTCTATCCTTCCCCTGTTCCGCCGGGTTAAAAATCCATCCAGGGGCTTGACAAAATTAGGAAAATATATAATATTTATTACCAGGAGAAAAAAATGCAGACTTACCATATAGAAACAGTTGTTGCAGAAGAAGGCATTCTAACTATCCAGGGATTGCCACTGCACTGTGGGGAAAAAGTTGAAGTGATTGTAAAAAGTCACCCCCCGATACATATGAATCAAAAAAATCTCTATCCGTTGCGTGGTAAATCGGTGCAGTACAAAGATCCTTTTGATAGTGTTGCGGAAGAAGATTGGGAAATAATTTGAATGGTTATCCTAGATACGCATATATGGATATGGTGGTTGCATGAGCCCAATAAATTATCTCATCGTCAAATCGATGAAATCAAAAAGAATGAGGAAGATATCATTGGAATAAGTTCCATCTCTTGCTGGGAAATTGCCAAACTTGTTGAATACAAAAGACTTGCACTCCCTTTACCTATTGATGATTGGTTTGAGCATGCGTTTATTTATCCAGGGTCACAGATAATAAATCTAACACCTGACATTGCTATCGCATCAACCCGCCTTCCGGGTGATTTTCATCGTGATCCTGCCGATCAAATAATTGTAGCCACTGCGAGGGTATATGGTTGTCCTGTTATAACCGCAGATTGGAAAATCCTGAAATACCCTTTTGTAAATTCGATAAAATAGAGGGAATGAAATGAAGGCGATGCGCCAAGGACGAACACGGATTGAAAAAGCCACATTAAATGTCTGAACCGCGGATTACGCTGATGACGCTGATGAAGCAGATAAAGAACTTTCTGATTATAATCTATTTAATAACAGGTGAAAATACAAATTACAAATTACAAACCACAAACAAATAACAAAGGGACAATAAACAAAAAAACAAACAATCCACCCGGCTTTCGTTTTGAATTTTTATCATTTGAATTTTGAATTTGTTTGTAATTTTTGGTTTGTAATTTGTGATTTCCCGGCGAGCCAGACCTTTTTGGTTCCGGCTCGACCAGGCTATGTAATCTGCGCCATCCGCGCCATCTGTGGTCCGGACAGTCCATTGAGAGCGCAAGAGCACCCCCC
>JAUPLE010000311.1 GCA_030837085.1 Acidobacteriota bacterium
AAAATGGGGCTGGAAAAAATTTGCGGAACTGTTGGCGGTGAATTCAGGTATAAAGATATCCTTGACTTATCATTCTCATTCCTTTAGAATAATCCTGTTTAAAAGCGAGGTAATACCATGAATTTTGAAAAGCTTCTTAAAGCAGCCCAAGAAATTAAGGAAAAAGCCTATGCCCCTTATTCGCATTTCCATGTCGGCGCCGCCCTTCTAACCCCCTCAGGAAAAATGTATACAGGCTGCAACGTGGAAAACACTTCCTACGGCCTAACCATCTGCGCGGAACGAAACGCGATATTCCAGATGGTCAATAACGGTGAACAGGAAATCGGCGAAATCCTGGTCATCGGCGATACGGATGAATTCCTCCCTCCCTGCGGCGCCTGCCGCCAGGTAATCGCCGAATTCGCGGCAAAAGATACTATTATATATATGTGCAACCGACACGGCCAATTTAAAAAAACGTCCGTCGCCGAAATCATCCCTTTTTCCTTTTCCCTGGATAAATAAAAATGAATAACCAAAACAATCAATTCAATATTTCCGAAATCATCGCCAGGAAACGAGACAGCCAGGAACTGTCCACAGACGAAATCCAATATTTCATCGACGCCTATGTCTCAGACGAAATAAAAGATTACCAGGCCGCCGCCCTTTTAATGGCCATTTATATCCGCGGCCTAAACCGGCGCGAACTGGCCGACCTGACCCGCATCATGATGCTCTCCGGCGACCAAATACTACTGGACGATATCGATGGTAAAAAAATCGACAAACACAGCACCGGCGGCGTCGGTGATAAAGTCAGCTTTATTGTTTCCCCCCTGGTGGCTGCCTGCGGCGTGAAAGTGCCCATGCTATCGGGTCGCTCCCTGGGCCACACGGGCGGCACCCTGGATAAACTGGAATCCATCCCGGGCATGAATATTTCCCTGGATACCGCGGCCTTCAAACGTGTACTCAAAGATGTGGGCATGGTCATTTGCGGCCAAACGGCCAATATTGTCCCGGCTGACCGGAAACTCTACGCACTCAGGGATACGACGGCCACGGTCAACAGTATTCCCTTGATCTGCGCCAGTATCATGAGCAAAAAACTGGCCCTGGGCACCGACGGTATCGTACTGGATGTGAAAACAGGCAGCGGCGCGTTTATGTCCAAAATGGACGACTCGCTGGAACTGTGCAAGGCATTGGTGTCCGCCGGCGAAGAAGCGGGACGCAAGTCTATCGGCCTGATTACCGACATGGACCAACCCCTGGGTAATAACGTGGGCAATGCCCTGGAAATCATAGAATCGATCGAAGCCTTGAAAGGCAATGGCCCCACCGACCTGATGACGGTGACGTATCACCTGGGCGCGGCCATGCTGATGGCCGCCGGGGTAGAACAGGATTTCGACCAGGCCATGGTTCGCCTGGAAAAGGCGTTGAAATCGGGTGAGCCGCTGCGTATCTTCCGGGAATTTATCGCCGCTCAAGGCGGAAACGCGAAAGTTTGCGACGATTATTCCCTGCTTCCCCAGTGCAAATACCGGGAAATCTTAAAAGTGAAGAGCACGGGGTATATCGAAAGAATCGATGCCTATGAGGTGGGGATGACGGCCATCGATATCGGCGCGGGGCGCAGGAAAAAGGAAGATGTGATTGATTACGGCGCGGGGTTTGTGTTTCATAAGAAAGTAGGTGATAAAATAAAGAAAGGTGAAGCGATTCTTACGATTCACACCAATAATCAAGGGAGCATCGATGGGGCAAAAGAGCGGTTGAGGAAAGCGATTTCCATAAGTGATGATAAGGTTTCAAAGCCCAAATTGATTCATTTCATGCTGCATAAATAGAAGCTTTTGGTGGTCCAGGCCCCTTTTCTCGAAAAGGGGCCTGGTCGCCGAAGGCTATTTTAATGAGTTCCTCTTTTCCCCGGCAGGGCGTGCCAGATGCGCAGCAGTAAGAGGAACCCGATAATGCTGAAAGGCAGTAGGAACATGGGCCAATAGTCCCAGTTTTTAGTGGTGAGGATACCCAGGGCAAAGGATTGTACGCCGGTGCCGAGGTAGACGAAACCGTCGATCACGCCGACCGCGGTTCCTGCGCCTTTACGACCGCCGAAATCCATGGTGGCGGTCCCGGACAGCATACCGTGGGTCCCGATTACGCAAATGGACATGACGAAAATAAGGGCCGCCAATACCCAGCCGTTGGTGAGAGAGAAAAACATGCCCACGATGCAAAAAGTCAGTAACCCGTAGAACATGCCGGCGGAAGGTCCGCGGCGGGACTGGAATAGTTTGTCGCTGATGATTCCCGCGGCCATGCCGCCCACGATCCCGGCGATCCAAAGCAGCAGCCCCCAGTTGTCCAGTGTGTATTTCCAACCGGCGCCGACGCTGAGCCCGGAGGCTAATTGTTCCTTGGCATAGATAGGAAACCAGTGCATCACACCATTGCGCAGTACCCCGGTGCAGAACTCGATGAGGGCTACGGTTAAAATGACCGGGTGGGTCAAGATGCGTTTAAACAATTGCAGGGCCGGTACTTTTTCTTCCAGGTTTTCGCCGCTGGATTCATCGCCGGTATCGAAATCCTGGTGTCCGGCTTTGGTCGGGGTATCTTTCAGCAGGAAAATTTCGATCAGGAAGAAAGCGAAAAGCAGGACGGCTGGAGAGAGGAAGGCCCACCACAGCGCGTCCCCGCCGTCGAAACCTTTTGCCACCACCAATGGAGATTTCAGGATGCGGCCGGTGACATCGAAAGCCAGGAATATGCCGGAGGCGATCATAATGCCGAATATCCCTGAAAACACGCCCCGTTCTCTTACATGGAACCAATGGGCGTTGACTTTGACGATGGAGACGGCGCCGTAGCTCTGGAAATACATATTGGCGGCGTACAGGATAGTAAATACGAGGCTTAAGGGGGCGTTTGCCGGGTTGGATAGGCTTAATACATATTGAAGGTAGAGGCCCATGCACAGGTTCATGGCGCCGGCGCCCAGCGCGGAGATGAGGATTCCCTTTTTGCCGCCGATGCGGTCTACCAGGGGGCCATTGATCAAAAATGAAAGGGCATAGACCACGGCGCCTACCCCGAAGATCAAACCGAATTCTTCCTTGGTCATGAGGTTGCCCAGGGCGTTCTTGGCCACGGTCAGGTTATAGCGCCCCATGTAAAGGAGCGCATAGGTTAGCCCCATGGGGAACCAATTTAAAATACGACGAAAACGAAACGCGGGTGAATGTTTGATAAAGTCCTCAGTCATAGGATTACCTCCGGGTATATCGTTGCCACAGCGGATTTAATACTTCTTCCAGGTGCGCTCCCAGGATATCGGGTTTGTCTGTTTTTTCCGGCATATTATCGAACACGGCGTAAGGCACTTTAAACCCGTTTACCTGGAGATATCCCGGGTCGGAAGCGAATTCTTCCCAGTCGGAATCCTTATACAGTTTTTCCATCTTAATATCTTCCAGGGAGTGTTCCAGGATGGAATCCGGTTTATCCGGGTTGCGGCGCCGCCGGTTCTTGCGAGTGGATTCTTCGAAATCTACCTTTATATAAAGGGTTACGGCTTTTTGCAGGATTTCCTCGGAGAGGTAGGTGTAAGCGGTTTTGAAACCCCCGTGTTCCGAGCCGCGGGAGAATTCCAGGATGGCGGTGTTATTGTTTTTATAAAAGTCCGGTTTGTCGCGCAGCAGTTTCTTGTAGTGGTGATTGATCTTCTTAATCAAGAAGTTCCAGTACCATTTTTCTTTGAAGACGTAGCCGTCATAGGTTTTGCCGTTGTATTCGAAGGTTTTGTTGGAGATAAGGCGGGGCAGGCCCATTTCTTCCAACAGGTCGTCGTCTTCGAAGTCTTCCCATAAGAATGGGAAATCGTCAATTTCCGTGAAATCGCCGATGTGGAAGCGGCGGATACGTTCCTGGGTAGGGATTTTCTTAAGATAGTCGATCACTTCGGATTTGCCTGCGGCGGGTCTGCCGTTTAGGATAATAATTTCAAACGTCTTTTTCTCCATAATACCTCCTTTCAAAGTATAATTGAATATCCCTGTTTTTGTTTTATATTGAGCATATTTTATTATAAACATTTTGGCAGAAACAATCAAGGCAGGTAAGAAATTTCTAAAAGATTTTCCTTCGGAGTAGCAGACACGGGATGGCTGCCAATTGCTGAAAAATTATCATTTCTATGATATAATATTATTCTAAAGGATAGGAGGTTTAATATAACATGCCTATTATCAGACCTGTTAGTGATTTGAGAAATAATTTTAACGAGATTTCCGCGATATGCCACGCAGAACATGAACCGGTATTTGTGACCCGGCAGGGAAGAGAGGATATGGTTGTTATGAGCCAGGTTTACTATGAAATGCTCATTAACAAACTTGACTTGTACCAAAAACTGGACGAAGCGGAATTCTTGGATGCCGCGGGGGATAAGGGGATTTCGCACCGGGAAATGATGAAACGCCTGAGAGAAAGGATAACGCACTAACTTGCACCCCGAATACGATATACAATATTTAAAAACCGCCGAATGCGATCTTTACGGAATTTTTGATTATATCGGCCAGGATAATCCATTGGCAGCGGCGGCATTACTGGATAAAATTGATAATTCAATTTCCTATCTCGCCACCAACCCTTACCTGGGAGTTGTCCCAAAAGATACCAGGTTAAGGAATAAAGGCTACCGTATGTTGATTGTCGAAAAATACCTGGTTTTCTATGTCATAAAAAGTAAGACCATCCAGATTAGACGAGTGATCCACGGAGCCAGGGGCTATACTTTTCTATAAAACTTGCGGGGGAAAAAAAGTAAAAAAATATGGAGTTCCCAGGGTGATTCAGGTTGACAATCACTCAAATAAATAAGATAATATAATAACTAATTCCAAAACATCTCATTATTCCAGGAGGAAAAATACAATGGATACACGTAACGCCATTGATATAAAGCGAATTAAAGAGAGCGCTGATTACGTTCGTTACCTGGCTTTGGAGTGTATTGAGCGAGCCCAATCAGGTCACCCCGGACTGCCCCTGGGCTGCGCCGACCTGGGGGTGCTATTATACCGCTATATTTTAAAATTTAATCCCGAAGTTCCTTTGTGGCCTAACCGTGATCGTTTTATTCTATCCGCCGGTCATGGCTCTATGCTGCTTTATCCCTTGCTCTACTCGGTCGGGTATAATATAACGTTGGCAGATATGGCCAATTTCCGACAATTTGATAGTAAGACCGCGGGACACCCGGAATATGAAAGGGAAATGGGTATTGAAACAACTACCGGCCCGTTGGGACAAGGATTCGCCAATGCCGTGGGCATTGCCATCGAAGGGAAGATGATGGCCCAACGGTTTAATGAGCCTGGCTTTAACCTTTTCGATTATACTATATACACCTTGATGGGGGATGGGTGTAATATGGAGGGCCTCAGTTATGAAGCAGGTTCCCTGGCCGGGCACCTGGGCCTGGACAACCTTATTGCCATTTATGATTCCAATCACATTAGTATCGACGGCAGAACGGATATGACTTTTACGGAAGATGTGGCGAAGCGGTATGAAGCATTGGGGTGGCAGGTGGATTTCGCCGCCAGTTCCGATATGGAAACAACCTTCCGAAAATTGCAGGAATTAAAAGAAGCGAAAGGAAAGCCGAAATTGTTGATCTTGAATACGGTCATCGGCGACGGACTTGATAAGAAAAGAGACACCAACGAAATCCACGGTTCGCCGGCCGGGCCTTCCGAGATTGCTTTCTTCATTCAAAACTCCCCGGCCATAAAGGAACTTTTTGAAAAGAAGTATGGCAAAGAACCTGTTGCCGACAAAAAAGCCTTAGAGGAAATACTGGCCGAGCGCATGAGGAACCAAAAAACAGAACCGCTGCTTACTCTTTCAGAGTCCGATGAATTTATGCGGGAGATGCGCGCTGGTTCCAGGGCGCTTTGCGATGAATGGGAGAAACGTTTAGCGCAATATAAAGAAGCTTTCCCGGCGAAATATGCTGAACTTTCCCGGTATCTTAAATTTGAATTACCCGGTTCGCTGGATGATAAACTATTGAACTATACTTACCCAAAATCCAATGCCACCCGGTTTATTTCCGGGGAGGTGTTAAACCTCTGCGCAGGGGAAATTCCCCAAATCGTGGGAGGTTCGGCGGACCTGGCCGATTCCACCAAAGGATTGGTAAAAGGCTCCCCATATATTAAACGGGGAGATTTTTCCGGGCGACGAATCGCTTTCGGTATCAGGGAACATGCCATGGCCGCCATCGGCAACGGCCTGGCTTTAAATAAAACCATGATTCCTTTTTCCTCCACTTTTTTCACTTTCTTCGATTACATGAAACCGGCGGTCCGGTTGGCCTCGCTAATGAAATTGAACCACCTTTTTATATTTTCCCATGATTCGATTTATGTGGGCGAGGATGGCCCCACGCATCAACCCATCGAGCACTTGAACTCATTGCGTTTGCTGCCCAACCTGTATACGTTCCGCCCGGCCAACGATATTGAAACGGCCTTTTCATATCTCTATTTCTTAAAGCACATGAACGGCCCGGTTGCCCTTATTACCTCGCGCCAGAAAATTGAAGAAAGAATAATGGGCGTTGTACCCGGCGGTCTCAACAGGGAAGCGTTCTACCAAATGTTCGAAAAAGGCGGATATGTTTTTTATGAAAGCGACGGCAAAGAGGAGCCGGGGATTATCCTGTGCGGGTCCGGTTCCGAGGTTTCCCTGGCGCGGGACGCCGCGGCATTGATCGAAGCGCGTAATAATATAAAGGTACGGGTCGTGAGTATCCCCTGCCTGGAACTGCTGAATGAAACAGACAGCTCTTACCGGGAGCAGTTATTTAACCAATTTCGGAAGCCGGTGGTGTATATCGAGGCCGCCTCTCACCGCGGGATTCGTTGCTTTTGCGATAAGAATGTCATTATTATCGATATCCATTCCTTCGGAAAATCGGCGCCGGCGAAACAGGTGGCCGAACATTTCGGTTTCACAGCCGAAGCCGTTTACAAACGTATTGAAAAGCAGCTAGCCTGATATTTCTTAATAGTTTTTTAATTCCGCGGCGTCTACGAAGGATGCAAAATCAATCTTCCCGCTTTCATCAAATCCCAGCAGCTTCAAGTAAATTTTCCCTCCGCTGATTTCGATGCAGGTTATTTTACTGTGAAACCCGCAGCCAGTATTAAAATAAAATGGATCGCGCGCAGATGCGTCAGCAGACCTTTTGGCGGGTTCCTCAGCGAGAATTTCGGCGTCCAGCGTTTGGATCATTTTCTCCTGGAGGGAAGCAGGAAGTTCAAATGAATCACCGGCGTCTTTCGCTGACAAATTACGGTCAGCCTGTTGGCTCACCTGTCCCGGTTCCTGTTCAAAAATATCATTGAAGAAAATGTATTTCCCGTTTATGATGTCCTGTTTAATGACGTCATACAGGGTTTTGTCGCGAATCGAATTAAAAACCGGTATGTGGGTATGACCGGCCACCAGGATGTTGTATTTTTTCTTCCCGGACGCATCTTTTTGATTGAGAGCCCATTGATACACCATTTCTTCATGCCTTTCCAGGTCTTTTCGTATCAGTCCCGTTTGTTTATAGAGGTCTTCCTCGGATTTTAATTTTTTTGGAAAAATCTCTAACCACCAATTATATTTCGCATATACGCCCCAGGAAGCCAGTTCATCCCCGGCGTCATGCAGTCCCTGTCCCTGGCAGCCGTGGGTGATGAAAATATTGAAGCGATTGGTCTGATCGCTGAATATAATGGCCGGGTAAACCTTTTGAAGAGATTGGTCTCCAAAGTTGATAAGCTGTCCCCGGAAAAAGTCATCATGATTCCCATAAATTCGATAATATCGATTTGCTGCCTGGAATTTCTTTTCGAATGCAAATTCCGCCGCATGGGCGTCCAGGATCAGGGGGATATTGTCCCGTTGAAATCCCCAGCCTTCCTCTGCGTCCCCGATTAAGACCAGGGTAAATCCGTTATCGTAATAATAGCTCAATATTTGCCGGAACAGTTCTTTATTATTTTTGAATACGTCTTTAGGGCCCATGCCCCGGTGCAAATCGCTGAAAAGGATAATCTTTGCGGTATCCCTATCAAAAGGGATTTGCGGGGCTATTGCCGAATGAATATCCAGCAACTCATCGGTTCTTTTTTCAGAAGTTATCGGCTGTGTCTCTTTCAAAATCACGGCGCAGCCATTGGCGACAAGAGCCAGGCAAATCATGATATAAAATAAAAGATTTCTTTTCATTGTCTTTCCTCCTGTTAAATTTAACATCTATTTCATTATCAACATTATCAAGGTTGATTCTACAAGTATGCTAAATTAAAGTCAATATCTCCTGCGAAAAATAGGTTCCCGGGCTTCCAAAAGCTTTTCATGAGCTGTTTTTTTTATTATACCCTTAGCGTCTCTTCGTGTTTAAAGGGTGTCGTCCGTTGGCTGCTGTCGCCGGTACCTTCGAGGCTCATAAAATTAAGCGGTGGATTCAGGAAATTTTTGGCCACTTGACAATCTTTCTTTTCTTCTATAATATTAATTTTTTTAGTAGTAGTTTCTGACGACTTAAGAATGAAAATGGAGTGTTTAATGAAATTCCAACAATAAGGAGAATAAAATGGTAGGCAGTCAATTATCGAAGATGCTGGCTGATTTTGAGGAAGAGGCAACCCTCCGACTCATTAAGGATGAGTTAGCGGCGGGAACAGACCCCCTGGCTATCCTGGAAGCGTTAAGAGAAGGGATGATGATTGTCAGTAAACGTTTTGAAATAGGCGAATACTTTCTCCCGGAATTGATCATGGCCGGAGAGCTTTTCAAGGAGATTTCCGTTACCCTGCGTCCCACCTCCCATAGTAAGCAAACAACATCTAAAGGCACTATTGTATTTGGAACAGTGCAAGGCGATATCCACGATATCGGCAAAGAAGTTACGGTTGCTGTACTGGAGGGAGTAGGGTACGAAGTTCACGACCTGGGAGTGAATGTCCCCCCGGAACAATTTGTCAAAAAGCTCCAGGAAACAGGCGCCAGGATTCTCGGTTTATCAGGCTTGATTACCTCGGCATATGACGGCATGAAAGCAACAATTGAAGCTGTGGTTAAAGCAGGTTTGCGGGATCGAGTAAAAATCATGATCGGCGGCGGGATTACCGATGAGAAGGTGCGGGTTTATACGGGAGCCGATGCCTTTGGTAATAACCCCAGCGATGCGATCAAAATTTGTGAGAAATTTAAAGGAGAATTACCATGAAATCCGAAACGATGACCCCACGTGAACGATTTGAAACCGTTCTTAAATTAAAGGAACCCGACCGGGTACCTGTTTGCCCCCTGGGCATGTTATTTGCTCCCGCTTATGCAGGGATAACGCTGGCGAAGTATTACAGCGATCGTAAAGCCGCCGAAACCGCTCAACGCCAGGTATTTGAAGCCCTTGGCGGTTGGGACATCATGGGACTGGGGGGCCCTTCTATGACGAATATTTATGCCCTTATGACCGTATTTCCCAATAAAATGAAAAGACCGGGGAAAGAGTTACCCCCTGATTCCATTACCCAATTCGACGAGTCCGAACCCTCCATGACTTTTGATGACTACGATATTATCATTAAAAAAGGCTGGAATCGTTTCTTTTTTAATCACCTTTACCCGCGTATCCGTCCCAGCGATGGGAAGAGCTTGCTCGGGAACCGTGATGTAATTTTTAAGTTAATGAATTTTTTATGGGTCTATCGAAAAGACATCCGTTATTGGGAAAAGCGGGGAATCCCGGGCCTGATTGCCGGCCCTTGCGGCGTACCCTATGAAATGTTCTCAACGGCGCGGACCTTTAACCAATTAATCATGGATATCCGCCGCCACCCGGAAAAGGTCAAGGCGGCTATGGATGCTGTATTGCCTGCTACTATCAGCATGGTTGTGAGCGGTGCGAAATTCCTGGGCGTCCCCCGCGTCTTCCTGACCGGTGAAAGAGGCGCCGGCGATGTGATATCCCCGAACTATTTTGAGAACTTCTATCTGCCCTGGCTCAAGCGTTTAGTGGATGCCCTGGTGAAAGAAAATATCTCCCCTCTGCTCCACTTCGACGGTAACTGGGACAGGAATCTTCCTTATCTCAAGGAATTACCCAAAGGCAAATGCATCCTGGACTTAGACAGCACTACGAATATTTTCAAAGCCAAAGAGATATTGGGCGATCATATGTGTATCATGGGGGATGTGCCTGCTTCTTTACTGACATTGGGAACTCCCGAAGAAGTCGAAACCTATTGCAAGAAACTTATCGATGAAGTAGGAAGGGGAGGAGGTTTTATACTCAGTTCCGGTTGTACGGTTCCCT
>JAUPLE010000312.1 GCA_030837085.1 Acidobacteriota bacterium
GCCTCCGGCAGCCAAAAACCTTTTTATAAAAAGGTTTTTGGATTTCCAAAAATTTTTGATTATGAGAGACAATATGATTACCAATAACCCTGAGTTAAGTGCAGCTATCGAAGCGGCGCGCAAAGCGGGAGAAATACTGAAAGAAAATTTCGGGCAAAAGTACCGCGTGATCCGTAAATCCCCCAAAGAAATGGTCTCTGTCGTCGATATGCAAGCCCAAAAAGTGATTTTGGAAACCCTGGAACCTCGTTTCCCCAATTACGGAATTATTACCGAAGAACGCTCCAATAATGTCAACAAAGAAGGGAAAAACTGGATCATCGACCCCCTAGACGGGACCCATAATTACATCGCCGGACTTCCTTTCAGCGGCATCTCCATCGGCCTGGCCAAAGGAAATGATTTTCAATTGGGAGTTATTTTATTTCCCATGGAAGATCGATTGTATTACGCCGTCAAAGGGGAAGGCGCTTATTTCAATGATATGCCGATTGAAGTATCGCCGAGTTTGGAATTATCCAAGTCCATTGTTAGTTTCGATAACCAGTTTCATTTGAATAAGAATTCTTTTGAATATTACCGGCGGTTGGTGGAGCGGGCGTTTACCACGCGGATACTGGGAACCGCTACTAATGATTTGTGTATGACGGCGGAAGGAAAATTAGGGGGCCGTATCTGGGTAAATACGAAGATCTGCGACATCGCCGCGGGGATTTTGATTGTAACGGAAGCGGGGGGCAAGGTGACGGGTTTTGACGGCACAGCCTGCACTCTGGATTCAAAGCAAGTAGTGGCATCTAACGGAAAGATACATGAGGAATTATTGGACATAGTAAAATAAACAAAAGTTTTACGGGGTCCAGGGGCGGTTTTTCAAAAGAGCCCCTGGCTGCCGGAGGCAAGGAGAATCGAATATATGAAACCGATAATAGGAATCACCATGGGAGACCCTGCCGGCATTGGGTCTGAGATTATAGCCAAAGCGTTGACTCGTGACGAGGTATACGAAAAATGCCGGCCTGTTGTGATTGGCGATAAAAAAGCAATGGCTGAAGCCATAAAAATAGCAGGCGTGAATTTAGCTGTTCGTGGGATTGGCGGTATTGCCGAGGCCCAATATGTCCGGGGCGTTATCGATGTCTATGATTTGAATAACATCGGGCTTGAGAAAATTCCTTTCGGTAAGATTGACGCGGATTGCGGACGGGCCGCCGGGGAATACATCGAGAAAGCGATTCAACTGGCCATGAACCGGGAGATTGCCGGTATGGTTACGGCGCCCATCAATAAAGAGTCTTTCGACCTGGGCGGCTACGGCAAGAAATACCGGGGTCATACCGAAATGTTAGCCGCCCTGACCGGGGCGGGAAAAGCCTCCATGATGCTGGCCAGCGGGAACTTGCGGGTCATTCATGTCACCACCCATGTGGCCATGCGCCAGGCCGTGGATTTAATCAAAAAAGAGCGCGTGTACAATACCATCCACAAAGCCCATGAAGCCTGCCGCGAGTTGGGCATTGAAAATCCCAGGATCGGCGTGTGCGGGTTGAACCCCCACGCCGGCGAAGGCGGCATCATGGGTTACGAAGAAGTGGAAGAGATTATGCCGGCCATTGAACATGCCCGGGCCGACGGTTTGAATGTCGAAGGCCCAATACCCGGAGACACCATTTATCCCAGGGGAAAATCCGGGATCTTTGATGTGATCGTGGCCATGTACCATGACCAGGGGCATATCCCGGTGAAGTTAGTGGGGTTCCTTCATGACGGCGCGGCCTGGTCATCGGTGAGCGGCGTCAATATCACTATCGGGTTGCCCATTATTAGGGTTTCCGTGGACCACGGCACTGCTTTCGGCAAGGCCGGGAAAGGTATTGCCAATGAACAGAGCATGGTGGACGCCGTCAATTATGCCGTTCTCATTGCCAAAAACAGGAAATTGGGATAAAGATAAATAATGAGGTGATAAATTGGATCAACGGTTGGAAAAAGTAATCCGCGGGGTTTTTCCTATCGAAGCGGAAACCATCGATGAAAATTGGACGTCGGATGATATCCCGGACTGGGACTCGGTGGGCCATTTGAATCTCATCATGGCGATACAAAAAGAATTCAACATCAAAATCGAAATCGAAGAAATGTTTGAAGTAGAAAAATTAGGCGACATCATTAAAATCCTGCAAAAGAAGAATGCGTTATAAGGACGGATTAAAATGAACAAAAAAGTTTTAATCATTGCCGCGCACCCGGACGATGAGGTGCTGGGGTGCGGCGGGACCGCCGCCCGGTTGGTAAAAGAAGGACACGAAATCTATACCGTCATCATAGGAGAAGGCATTACCTCCAGGGACGACGCCCGGCAACCGGAAAAACGGGCAAAGGAATTCGAAAGATTAAAAAGGCAAACCTGCGACGCCAATGGGGTCCTGGGCGTGAACGACGTGTTTATGTTTAATTTCCCGGATAACCGTTTCGATACCGCGCCGCTGCTGGATATCGTCAAAATGATCGAGAAAATCAAAGAGAAAATCAAACCCGATATCCTGTTTACCCACTTTGAAAACGATTTGAACATCGACCACCAAATCACATACCGGGCCGTGCTGACGGCGTCGCGGCCGCTGCCCGGGGAAACCGTCAGGGAAATCTATTCTTTCGAAGTATTATCCTCCACCGAGTGGCGTTTTCCCCTGACCTTTAGCCCGGATTGTTTCTTCGATATCACGCAAACCATCGATATTAAAACAGCCGCCCTGGAGAAATATGAAAGTGAGCTCAAGGAATTTCCCCATCCCCGGTCCATCAAAGGAATGAGGTTAAACGCGGAACAATGGGGCATGAAAACCGGCGTTCCCTTTGCCGAAGCCTTTAAAGTCGTACGGCTGCTGCGCTAAGAATGTATTAAAATGAAAAAAGTACTGGTCACCGGCGCCAATGGGTTTACCGGCAGGGTTTTATTGGAGACATTGGCCGGTTCCGAATGGGAAGTTATTCCCATGACCCAGGTTGAGACCGGGTTAAAAAATGAAATAGTCATAGATTTCAGGGAATCAATGTTCTTGCACGTACTGAAAAACACCCCCCGCGTGGATGCCGTGGTTCACCTGGCGGCGCGGCCCGGTTGGGACGGCTGCAGCCTCGAAGAGATGATCTATCCCAATATCGTGGCCACGTCCGCGCTGATTAACTGGGCCAAACGACGGCGCAGTTACCTGGTTTTTGCTTCCGCGGCCTTGATTGCCGGTACGGATAAATCCTACATCACCCCGGAACTGGGGGTGAAACTGAACACCCATAACGATTATTTATACACCAAATGGGTGGGCGAAGATATCGCCCGGGCTATCGGGATCAAGCACAGCATTTTGCGGATATCCGGGATTTTCGGCAAGGGCGGCCCGTCTCACCTGGGTATTAACAATGCCATTGCCGGGGCGCTGCTGGGCAAACCGCCGGTTCGGTACGGCGACGGCAACATCAAACGCAATTATATCTATGTCAAGGATTTATGCAATATCATTAAATTTTGTCTCGATCATAAGATCGAAGGCTGGCATTTGGTTGGCGGATCGCAGGTAAACACTATGGCCGAAATGCTGCAAACCATTTGCGATATCTTACTGCCGGGCGCCAAACCGGAAATCCGACCCGACAATAACAGCGGGGCGCACGATCAAATCGTTGAGCCTTCGCCGCTGCTGCCTCAAAGTAGAAGTTTCAGCGACGCTGTCCGGGACATCAAACAAAATACGGAGCAGACAATCACATGAAAATCGGAATTTTTGGCGACATCCACGGCAACCGCCTTGCCTTTGAAGAAATCCATACACAATTGAAAAATGAATCCTGCGATTTACATATTTTCCTGGGCGATGTTTGCGGTTATTATTACCGGCAAAACGACATTATAGAGATGCTAAGAAACATCCCCCACCTGCACGCCGTGATCGGGAACCACGACGCCGCGTTCCTGGAGGCCATCGATAATGAAATGCTGTTGAAAGACTATTCGGAACATTTCGGGCGGTCTTTCGAGTTACTAAAAGATAACATTACCGACGCCAACCTGGAATTTTTAAAAAGCCTGCCCCAGGAGATTTTACTTCCTTCATACAACATCGCCGCCTATCACGGCAGCCCATGGAAACCTTTGTCCGAGTATATATACCCCAATTCCCCGCTGGACCGGTTTGATGAGCTTCCCTTTGACATTGTCTTCCTGGGGCATACGCACTATCCTATGGACCGAAAGAGTTTCACCGTCCGGGTCATCAATCCCGGCTCCGCCGGTCAGCCCAGGGACGGCGGCTGGCCGTCTTATGCGGTTTACGACACGGAAACGAAAATAGCGGAGATCAAACGCGTTCCCTATGATGTGTCTACCATGATCCATGTCGTCGAAGTAATGAACGAAGATAAGATTTACCTGGTAGAGGTATTACAACGGATCAACTCATGAATAACAGCAACAGGAGAATACTGGTAACCGCCGTGGGCGGCGACCTGGGACAGAGCGTTATTAAATGTCTCAGGGATTCCAATCCAATCCCCTTCATCGTGGGCTGCGACATGAACCCCTACGCCGGCGGACGCGATGACGTGGATATTTTTCTCCAGGCACCGCCCGTCAAAGAAACCGAAAACTACCGGGATTTCCTGCTGGAAACAATCAAGCAACGGCAAATCGATTACGTCTTTCCCCTGTCGGATGTGGAAATCCTTTTCTACAATGAACATCGCCAATGGTTCCATGACTGCTCGGCGCTTTTCGCGGTTTGCGAATCCCATATCATCGATACCTTTATGGATAAGTTCAAAACCGCCGCCTTCTTTAAAGACAATGGCTTCCTTTATCCTATGACTTATTTGCCGGGAGAATACAGCGGAGAACTGGGGTTCCCATTGATTTTAAAACGAAACCGGGGCAGCGGCAGCCAGGAACTTTTTAAAGTGGAAGATGTCGATGCACTGTTTTTTTATCTCAGGCGGAACAGCGGCATGATTGTCCAGGAATATCTACGGCAAAAAGACGGTAAAGACAACGAATACACTTCCGGGTTGTTCAGCGACGGGCAAACGCCTCAAACAGTTCATACCATTACGTTCCGGCGCTTCCTGGCGCCCGGCGGATTCAGCCAACAAGTCGAACTGATTCCCGCGGGACCCGCCGTAGAATTCGCCGAAAGCCTGGGCCGCGCCCTGCATTTCAAAGGGTCCCTCAATGTCCAGTTCCGGCTCACCGACCGGGGCTGCGTCGCCTTTGAAATCAACCCCCGCTTCTCCAGCACGGTCTATTTCAGGCATTGCTTCGGTTTCAAAGACGTCCTGTGGACCATGGATTTATTCGAAAGAAAAGCCATCCATTATACCCCCGTCTTTAAAAAAGGCGTGGGCGTACGCAAGTTCGGCGAAGTCATTTTCGAGGAGGAAAAATTCTAAATGATCGATTACTGGGTATTGAAACTCCGGGTAGGCGCCCTGTTAAAAATAGCAAAGAAAAATAAAATTGAGCCGGTGA
>JAUPLE010000313.1 GCA_030837085.1 Acidobacteriota bacterium
AATCGAGCGCCATCATGGGAACCCCCCACTATATCGCCCCTGAAAGAATCTATGGCGAAAAAGCCTGCGCTCAATCAGACCAATTTTCCGTGGGTTTGATCCTCTATGAATTGCTGACCTATTCCTGCCCCTTCACCGGGGACTCTATCTCAAGTATTATCTATAAAATTTTAAATACCGAGCCCAAACGCCTTGATCCGAAAATCTCTGCCATGTTTCCTGAAATCGTATTCATTATTCGAAAAGCCATCGCGAAAAACCCGGAACACCGGTACCGGACAATGAAAGAAATGGCCGCGGATATCGAAGCCCTCCAGCAAAAGATGACGAATCAGGGTTTCTCCCTGACTACCCCTATCGAAACATTGGAAGAGCCGATGGAGGCCCTGGATGGGATTGACGCCGAAACATATCGGATATTCGATAGTCGCACGGTTAGAATGGAGCCGGTCCAGCGCCGGCGCCTGGAAAAAGTATTACTTATAGCGGCGCCTGCCGTGGTCTTGCTGATAGTCCTGTATTTCCTCTTTCGGAGTCCCCAGCCCCCGGCTCCCGGTCCGGTTACAGGCCCGACTACAGGACAGGTAACCGGTGCGGTCTCGACATCGGGAGCGGCTAAAGAAGGGGGCCTGGCCTTTGACGTCAAACCCTATGCCAATATCGACGAGGTGGTTAACCTTGAAAACCAACAACCCATCGTTTTAACAAATGAATATAGGATTACGCCCCTGAAATTGAACCTTCCACCGGGAAAATACCGCATCGTATACTCTCATCCCCAATGGAAGGGAAAAACCCGGACTAAAATCGTTGCCATTACTGCCGGGGAAACCATTTACCAAAATGACCTGGTGGACCGGAATTTTGTTTTAGAGGCCATCAAACACTTTTCCATACCGGAATGACATATAATAATATGGAATGATGAATGATGAATGATGAACGATGAGTGGCTGCGTTGAGGAGTTGAACAATGGTTAAGAATAAGAAGTTTTATATTTACCTTTTCCTGCTGATGCCGATGGTTTTATACGGTCAAACAGGAACCACTAACCAGGAGTTTATTTTCTTTTCCGGCGCCAATTTCAGCGGGATAGTGGGTTCAGGGGCGCGGGCTTTTGGCATGGGGGGGACGTTTATCGCTATTGCCGATGACGCTACCGCGGCTTCGTGGAACCCCGGCGGCCTGGGGCAACTGGAAAAACCCGAATTGTCCATGGTACTCCGCTATCAGAATTACCGGACGCTGCAGCCGGCCAACATCGCATCCGGCGGCTTCACCGGTCCCCAGGATAAAGACGGAAACTCCTATAACTTTGACTTTATCTCTTTTACTTATCCCATTCGAATCGGCAATTTTAAAATTGTTCCCCAGGTCAGTTACCAACGCACCATCAGTTTTGACCTGGATACGCACACCAATGACATCCTATTCTCCACCCTCGTTTCCCCGGGGGATAAAATCGACGGGACATTTACCGAAACAGATGATTTTACCGGCGGTATCGATATGATTTCTTTCAGCGTCGGCTCCAAATTGTTCGGCTTTTTAAATATCGGCGTATCTGCCAATCTATTTATGAACAGGTTCCAGGGTAATGTCTCAAGGGAAAGCCGGGGAGATATATATCGTGCGGCTACCCCCTCGCTGAGGGAAGATTTCCAGGAGCGGTGGTCCCGGGGCATTACCATCGATATTAAAGGCGTTAATGTAAATGTCGGCGTGCTGGTGGAGGTGTTTAAAAATTTCCAGGTCGGCGCAGTTTACAAGAACCCATTCTCCATCGATATCGACTATTCCATTGCCTACCTCCGGGAAACCAGGATTTCCGGTCAAACCACGGCAAAGATCGACAACCGGCATTCGGCTGTTTCCAGTTTACGGTGGCCCCGGACATGGGGTGTCGGCTTCGCATTACGTCCCAGCGACCCGCTGACCCTTTCCGTGGATTTTACTTCTACCCGCTGGTCCAGGGCGATACTAAAAAATTTCAAATACCTGGCAGATAATGAAGGTACGGATGTCTATTTCCCAACGTTGGTGGCGGTTAATGCAGGCGGCCTGGAAAAACAAGTGGATTCGCAGCAATTCCGGGGAGGGATGGAATATGTCATGATTACTAAGAAAAATTTATTCATCCCCTTACGGTTGGGAATCTTTACCGATACCCAGTTTTATTCGGATTCCAGTGGAAAAAAAGTAACGCTGTTCGGAATTGCCGGTGGGGTTGGCTTAAAAAAGGGCGCCTTTTCCTTTGATGCGGCGATTCTATACGAATTCGGCAACTATCTCAGGGAAAATACGGATTATTCTTACACGTCCTTTGCCGACTTGAGAGTCTACTTTTCGACTATTTTTAATTTTTAACAAGAGACCCGGATGAATATGAAAACAATGGCAAAAACCTTTTTGGCGCTCACCCTTGTAATGGTCCTCGTTTCCTCCCTGGCGGCCATGGAATGGTATGTCCATTATACCAAAGCCATGAAAGCCTTCGAGTCCAAAGATTGGCCGGAGACCATCCGTCAAATCCAGGAGGCATTGAAAGATAAACCGGAACCGAAATTAAAAGCCAGGATGACCGGCATTGACTTCGTCGATTATCTACCCTATTATTATATAGGTGTATCCTACTACAACCTCGGCAATTTTAAAGAGGCGCAGGCCGCTTTTGTAAAATCCCAGGATTTCGGGGAGATAAAAAAAGTCGGGAATTTATACAGCAATTTACAGCGAAAGATGGAGGATTGCCAAAAATGGTTAACGCCTCCTCCTAAAGAGCCGGAATTGAAGAGTAATCAGGAAGGAGGCGGCGGTAAAATCCAGGAAACAACCGCGGCCGAAACGGACGCGGGTAAAGTGAAAACCGACGTTAAACCCGGCGCACAGCCCCAGGCTGGGGGTAAGACGGTCTTGAGCCCGGCGGAAGAGTTGATCGATTCGGGGAAGCAACTGGTAATGGAAGGGAAGTATACAGAGGCCAAAGAGAAATTTTTCGCGGTGCTGCAATTGGGAGCCGGGCATCAGGCAGCGGAGCATGAGCTTCATTTGCTGGCGGTGAAGTATTTGAATGAAGGGATACGATCTTATTTTAGCGGCGAGGTTGTGAAAAGTGAAAAGTCTTTCCGGGAAGCGGAGCAAATACTTTCACGGGCGGCCCTGGCGGTAAAGCGCGGGAAAAATCTTATCACTGCTTATCAATTCCTGGCCGTGGTTCTTATTGAGAAGTATTACCTGGGCATGGATAATGCCGGGAATGGACTTGAAGAAGCCAGGTCTTATATCGCCAGGATCAAATCCATGAATCCCGGTTTTGAGTTGGAGAAGAAATATTTTTCCCCCAGGGTAGTGGATATTTTTTCCGGCAAAATCTGAGCAAAGTCCGCTTCATATTCCCGCGGTAACCCGGTAACCCGGTAACTCGCTAACCCGGTAATGCGGTCCTGTTTAAAATAACGATTACTCTTATCTTTATTCCATCTTTACCAAAATGGCACACTTTTAAGATTGCCTTAAAAGTATTGATATTAAATAGATGGGAGAATAATAAAACTATCTTGACAGCCAACCATGTGCCGAAACGACACACAAGTCGCAAACTCCATATTTTATTGGATATTAATGCCTAAAGGAACTATTTGCCAAATAGGCATGACTTGAAATGTTACACTCTCAATATCAAACAAAATAAACCGGGGATTATGGGGTAAATTCATATGGCCTACTATAAAAGGGTTTTAATACTTTTTCTCTACGTTGGCACCAAATTTGCATATTGGCGATTGAGACCTGAGGAGTCACAAAAGAAAACAAATATTTAAAAACAATAAATAGGAGGATTAAAAATGAAGAGTAAAAACTTTTTTACCATTACGATGGTTCTTGTCGTATGCTGCTTCCTGGCCACCAACGCATGGGCAGCCAGGAAAGTAGATTTTGTTTCAGCCAATGCAAACAGTTTTATGCAGAAGCTGAATAACCAGGCTGACCATGGCCGTTCGGCAATGGGGGCTATTTTCGGCCTGAGCCAGGCTGAAAAATTCAAACTGGTTAAGCAGAGAACGGATTTCAACAGCGTTACCCATTCCCGTTACCGGCAAGTCTACCTGGGAATCCCGGTTTGGGGCGTTGAAACCATCGTGAGCAGGGACCACACCGATGAAGTGGTTAGAATCAACGGTTCCGTGGTATTGGATATTCCGAAAGACATCCTGAACATTCCCGGTTCCTTTGACCCGCAGGGCGCTTTAGCGCGTATGGAGAAAAAGCATAAGGCAAAAGACGCCAACGCAGTTTGGAACTTTAGCGAGGAGACCAATGGAACGTATATTTACGTTGATAAGAAGGCGAAAGCCCATCTTTGTTACGTCGTTTCCTTTTTTGCCGATAATGAAAAGGGGAATCCGTCACGGCCCATTTTCTTTATCGATGTCAAATCAGGCAAAGTACTTGAGACGTTTGACAGCTTGACATATGGTCTCGGTACTGGCCCTGGCGGGAACCAAAAGATCGGTCAATATGAGTACGGCACGGATTACCCGGGATTTTGCGTCACCCAAAGCGGCGCCACCTGCACCATGAATTGCACCAATGTGAGAACCGTAGATTTAAACCACGGGACCAGCGGTAGTACGACCGCATTTTCCTATACCTGTTTCAGGAATACCCACGAGCCAATCAACGGCGCCTATTGCCCCATGAATGACGCACAATATTTCGGCCAGGTGGTTTTCGATATGTATAACGACTGGTACGGCCTCGCTGTGCTTCCCTATCAACTCATCTTAAGGTGTCATTACGGCACCAATTATGAAAATGCGTTCTGGAATGGTTCAACTATGACCTTTGGCGATGGTTATACCATATTTTATCCGTTGGTGGCCTTAGATGTTGTGGCCCACGAGGCGAGTCACGGTTTTACCCAGAATAATTCCAACTTAATCTATTCAGGTCAATCCGGAGGTATCAATGAATCCTTTTCAGACATGGCCGGGGAAGCTGCAAAGTATTACATGAGGGGCGCCAATGATTTCATGTGCGGTTATGATATCTTTAAAGCCCCTGGTCAAGCCTTGAGATACCTGTATGATCCTCCCCTGGATGGTTATTCCATTGATAATGTCGCCGACTATTACGACGGTTTGGATGTTCACTACAGCAGTGGGATATTCAACAAAGCATTTTATTTAATTGCCACCTCTTCCGGTTGGACGACCCGGATGGCTTTTGATATTTTTGTCAAGGCCAACACCGATTACTGGACCCCCAGCACCACGTTCCAGCAGGGTGCAGAGGGCGCCCTCGATGCGGCAATGGATTACGGGTATTCCTGTTTAGTTGTAGCCAGTGCGTTTGCTAATGTGGGTATTACTTTATCATGCCCATTACCACCGGTTGCCAATTTTGTCGGTTCACCCACTTCCGGGGTAACATCGTTAGCCGTTCAATTCACCGATCAATCTATAGGTGCGACATCATGGTCCTGGAATTTCGGAGACAACAGTACCTCGACCACCCGGAATCCTTCTCACACTTATACCAGGGCCGGGTATTACACCGTAACATTGACCGTTGCCAACGCTTACGGCTCTGACAGCGAAACCAAAACCAATTATATAACTGCTGTAACTCAATCTTCTTATAATTCCGAAGACCTGGTTGTCCGAACTTCTGCCGCGGATTTACTATTGTTCCCCTTTGAAAACGGAATCTTTAGCGGAACAGGTACACAGGTGGGGAACGGTTGGAATTTCACCCATTACTTTGTTGGACGCTGGGACACCGATTATCCTACCCACGACCTACTTGCGCGAAAATCGAACGCTGAAATATGGTGGTACCCATACAGGAATGAAACCTTCTATACCTACGGGATCCATATGTTGGGTCAAAACTTCAATTATACCGACTACTTTGTGGGCAATTGGACCGATAACGCTACCGATGATTTGCTTGTCCGCGATTCAAGTGGAAATATGTGGATGTACCCGTTTGGAAATGGAGCCTTTGGCACAGCGGTATTAGTGGGCACCGGTTGGAATTATACCCATTACTGGGTCGGCAATTGGTCGGGGGACAGCTACTCCGACATGATATGTCGTGATTCATCCGGTTACATGTGGTATTATCGCTACAATAATGGAACTTTTGCCGCGCGTGTAAGGGTGGGAAATGGTTGGAATTTTTCCAATTATTTTGTGGGTAACTGGACCAATGACGGCACCGATGATTTGATTGTCCGTTCTTCAGATGGAACCATGCGTCTGTACCCCTTCAGGAATGGATCATTTTACTATGTACCTGGAGCAGGTGCAATCGTGGCCACTGGTTGGAATTTCAGCGATTACTTTGTGGGTGATTGGGCAGACACCACTAATGATGATATGATTGTCCGCGACTCAAGTGGAAACTTAAAAATGTACCCCTTTGTAAATGGAACCTTCGGGACAGGGACAACAGTGGGTATAGGTTTTAATTATACCCATTATTTTGTAGGTCAATGGACCAATGACTGAAGTTGAGTAGTTGAGTAGATCGATAGAGGGGGCAAGTTCTCACTTGCCCCCCGTCGAGTTTAATTAAGTAAAAGGATTATTTTTTATTGAGTTGGCTGTGGATTTCGTCGAGGGTTGTTTTGCATTGTGGGGCGGCAGCAAAAAAAGCGGTTAATTTTTCGCAGGCATATTCCGGGCAATAGGCGCAGTTTTTAACTTTCTTTTCCTGGCCGCATTTCCTGATATTGCAGATAGCGCAATAAGAAAAAAGACGTTTCGAGTCGGATGTGCATCCGTCGCAATTGATCTGTTCCGGTTTAATGTCTTGATGAAACTCCTTGCTCCATTTTTGGGCTGTTTCAGCCCGGAGCTTGTCGTCGTTAGCCTGGGTTGCGATGTATGCCGGGCATACTTTACAATCCAGTCCGCAAAATGCAATCAATTTTTCTTTTTTCGGGTCCTTTTCTTCTCCGAAAGATAATTTCCTTAGGGCCAAAGGCCCTGCTAATGAAAGCATTAAGCAGTTTCTCATGAATTCTAGCCTGGTTTGTTTTTTCATTTAATTCCTCCTATATATTGAGTGTATTAAGACGCGTGGATAGAACATCTTTGCCTCTTAACACCGGTTATTTTAATCTCATTGATAATGATTGTCAATAGCTCAGCAAGTTTTAAATTCACAGCCTAAAGCTTCCAGGCTGTAGACATAAAACGTAATCCCTTCCGCTTCATCCCTATGCGCTGCACTGGTCCTCGGCTCCGGGACCTCTTTGCGCACAATGGAAAGGGGTTCTTCCATCTCTGCCCCCCTCGCCATTAACCATTAACAATTAACAATTGACCATTGACCATTATCTCTTTTCCCTTTGAAAGTGTAAGTGCGCCATTTGAAAGTTCATGTGCGCCATTTGAAAGTTCATGTGGGCCATTTGAAAGTGCAAGTGCACCATTTGAAAGTTCATGTGGACCATTTGCAAGTGCAAGGGCGCCGTTTGCACGCGCGGGAGTTCCATTATCGCGTGTAAGCCTTTCATTTGCGAATGCAGTCCATGGGATTGATGGCGAAAGCCTTGCATTTGTCGGAGCAAGCCGTGGGGATACAATCACAATCCTTCCATTTGAAATTGCATATGCCGTGATTGAACCGGCAGGAGTTGTAAATGCTTGCGCACGCGTCGATGAACATATCCGGGGCTCCCATGAATAATATGTGTTTAGCCATTTTATTAATTCTCAGGCGTTTTCATGCGCCAGGGTTTATTATATCATATAACTGCTTGAAGTGCCCTATTTTTTCAATCTATCAGGCTTAATAAGAAGTATTTTAAATCTTCCAATTGACTTTCAGGTGGCAGCGTTTTACCATTAAAAAAAATGGCTGGCGTGTTCATAATGGCTGCACTTTTTGCCCATTTATTATGTGATCGAAGGGATATCTCCGCAATCTCTTTTGCTCTATTATCCAGGCTGGGATACTTCTCCTGCCATTTTTTAAATTTCTTTTTCAAGGATAGTCGACCGGGAGAAAACCAATCTCTAAGTGCCTCCTGCAAAATTTCACGGTTTCCCGAACGAGAGAGGGAAATAATTAGAAGAGCGACTTCAAAAGCTATCCTTTTTTCTTTGGCAGATTTATCTTTATCCTCTATCCATAGCAAAAGCCTAATACTCCCCTTTATATGGCCATGCCCAAGCCGAATTAGTTGGACCAGTTGCCGGAAAGCTTTACCGCAAGCAGCACATATTGGATTTACCACCAGGTACAATGATATTTCCGCATCACTGGGGCCTATTTCGATCTCATCCGGGAAATTCCCCATATCGATTTTTTCTACTTTGTCAAGCTGGATTTGTATAAACTCCGGATTGCGTCGATAACGAAGAAGTTCCTCATGGAGATAATCACTGCGCCGAACCCGAACGAAAAGAGAACGCAACCCAATCCAGGAAAATATGGGTATTGAAAATCCCAAAATAAAAGAAAGGGATTGGGCAGAATTGGTGCCAGGCAAATTTTTTTTAAAAAGTTGCAAAGTCCTTTGCTTTATGTTAAAAGTAATGTAGTGATAAAAAAATGGAGGAAATGGTAGATATGAAATCTGAAGTGGCCGAAGGTATTAAGCAGATGCTTAGTGTCACAACTCCTGCTGAGCAGATTATTGTTTTTGGGGAGTTGGTCAGCACTGAATTAGGCAATTCCTTGGATTTCTATCGGCTTTTAGTGAAATCGCTTCCTGGGAAGTACTCTTCATTGGGGGCAACTGATGAGGAACGGAATCTCATCCGGCTCATTTACATGCATTGGGTAGAGGTTGGTGCCAAAATTGATCCACTTCAGACGTTCAAGGATCTCCTTCCGGTATCTGACTATTTCGTTTTTGGAGACGTTATCGCTGACTTTATTAGTGAGCAATTAAAAATAAGAGAATTAGATGAATTCGTGGAGACCCTATTCGGAGACTCAGACCTTGTGCCAAATAGTGCGCGCGGAAAACTCTTTCGTTTACTTCTGGAACAGAATTTTTTCCGAGGCAGCAAAGCAAAACAACCCATTTTAGCAGAGCTTCAGCGATTTCCACATCAGACACTCAAGATATTGAACATAGAGATAGATGACCTAATACCTTTGCTAATTGAGCATGGAGTTATAGAAGATGAGGAAGATGTATCTAAGACTTTACCATTGTTGCTAACAAACGACGAATATCTCACATATCATTGCACAGGGACCTCTCAATGGAGAAAATTCATCGAACTTATATATTCAATTGAAGTAGTGCGTACATTGGCAGAGAAGGCCTGTGTACACCTCTGTCGTATACAAGCAATCGATCGACTTATTCGAGAAAGATCTACTGGTAGCGGAAGAGCTCTATTCTGGCTACTACACGATTGCTGGAAAGCGACCCAAAATATTAACTACATATCAGACGCTTTTTCTTTTTTTAACTTGATAGGAGAAACAGAACTCATTGCGTTTGCGCAAACAGGCGCGCGCGGAAAGCCTTCCAATCTAGTGCCAATGGCAATCGCTATCTTACAATTCCTATCACATGATCATGGATCAGCAATTAAGATACTCTTGAAAGATCTAGAGCCAAATAAGCGAGAAAGCCTCCGAATAGTATTCCAAAATTTCATTGTTAAATCAGCATGGAGACTATCTGAAACTGGACCAACAGCCTGTTATCCCAATGATCCTATCAGGGAGTCGAGAGAGAGATCAAAACAAGAGGAAGTTAAGCAAGAATATATCGCAACCCAAATGGCGCTCTTCGATAGAATACTGGATGTAAATACCAGACCATCAATAA
>JAUPLE010000314.1 GCA_030837085.1 Acidobacteriota bacterium
AATCAGGTCTGTGGGCTGATTGACTGAAGGGGGAAAAATTTTTTTTCAGAAAAAACTTGCAATTTGATTTTTTTTTTGTTACTCTATTGACTTGAATTTCAAATCAAATCTTTTTATGTTAGTTGTGAATGGGATAACTATTTTGTCAGCCAAAGCCATCTTAAAGGCGGAAGCTTGTTCAATGAGAAAAGGAGATTGAATTTGGCAAAATTCCTGAGCGCAAATGCTGACCTTGCCTTATTGATTAGCGGTTCGTGTTTGATCTCTGCGTTTGTCATTTTTCTTATTATGTACCTGATCGAGAGACGAATCGAGGTCTCTCAAATAAAAAAGCTGAATCTCTATTGGAATCTCTCCATATTGTTGCTGTTAATAGGTCTATACCAGATATTTACCCATCTTTTATTAAAAGTACCGAATGATCCTCAAAAATCTCTTTTCTGGTTTCGTTTATCCTATGTGGCTGGAATCCCCACCATCCCGATTTTTCTGAATGTTGTATTAACGCTAACCATCGGCAAATATAAGGACATATTAGACCCTACTAGTAAAATTAAGCCGGTATGGAAGAAAAGAACTAAGCTCATCTGGTGGCCGATGTGGATCACAGCAGCTTTCGTATGGGGTGCAAATTTTATTGATCTTGCCGCACCGGTATCTACAAACCTCTTATTTAAACCCCGGAAAGTACCATTGGTAAATTCTACTATTCCTTATATAGGTGAATTCAGCGATAAATTCAGTCCATTTTTCGATTTTGGTTTTTTCCCCTTTCTATGGGGTTTTGCTTTAGCATTAGCATTCTCAATGATTCTTGCCTATATTATCCGGGTAATCTGGTACGATAAAATCGAATGGCAAAAGGAAATTCGGTCGAAGGATTTTAAATTATTGCGGGCAGGGCTATTCGACAAACAACCAACTGTAAAATGGATAAAGACATTCTCTCTTCTCGCTATAGCATCGATTGCCTTTTTGATCTTCCAGGGCTTGAAAGGGCATGATTGGCCCCACTCTTTCCCGGTCATGGCTTATTCGAATTTTTTTGCTTTCATTGCAATCATCTTTATTCTTTTCGGGGAGGTGTTCAGCGCCAGGGAAGAAACTTTGCGCGCCTATTCGAATGCCTATATTTCCAACATTAATTCAAAGGTAAATATAACATTATCCCATGAGATGGGTACCCCCTTATTTATAGTGAGAGATATCTTCCGGAGGTTGAGTAAAGATTTTCGCCACTATCTGGACGATGAATCGGGGGTCTTTTCAAAAGATCTGTGCCGGAATTATTTGACAGAGCTGAAGGAGACGGAAGTCCAGGTTGATAAACTGGCCAGTTTGGCGACCGATTTCAAGAAGAGGGCCGGTCTTTTTAAGGCAAACCTGGTTACTGCCTCCATGAAAACCGTGGTATCCGAAGTTTTAGAAACCGCCAAATTAAGCACAAAAGGAAAACAGATCGAATTCAATATGTGCCCTGACGAAGAAAACGATCAAGTTTTCATTGACCCGGACCAAATGAATATCATTTTACGCAATTTAATTGAAAATGCGGTGGATGCAGTTCCTGCTAGGAATGCCCGAGTAGATACATCGTGGCAGATCGGCTCCAATGTTACCATAATAATCAAAGACAATGGGAAAGGTATCCCCAAAAGAGAGTTAAAAAAAGTGGACAAGCCATATTACACCACCAAATCCCCGGGTACCGGTACTGGACTGGGCTTGAGTATCGTCAAAAATTTTCTTCAAGAGATAAAAGGGAGTCTGGGCATAGACTCTATCCCCAATAAGGGGACAACGGTCACGATAAAATTTCCCAATCTTATGAATAAGGAGTAAACCTATGAAAAAAGTCAATATGCTTTTAGTCAATGATGAACAGATCGTCATCAACACCTGGAAGAAGTCGTTTGATCCCACGAAGTATGAAATCACCGAAGCCCGATCGGGCGCCGAAGCCCTTGATTTTGTTAAAAAATTAAAAGAACTGGACAAAAATGCCCGTTTGGTAGTTTTATTGGATGTAGTGATGCCAGGGTTAAATGGTATCGCTGTGTTAAGAAGGATAAAAACCGAATTTCCATTTTCCAAAGTCTATATTATCACCGGGAATACGGTGGCCACCGATATCCCTGATGTGGCCTACAGTACCGGTTTATATAGGGGAGACCGGTTCTTTTTAAAGCAAAAACTCGATATGGATGATCTCATTGCAGAAATTGAAAAGGGCATTAGAGAGCAGGAAAGCCAATTCAAATCAACTGACGCGGCTTGAGGGTGGAGGTGATTTTATGAGCATGAAATCCGTGATAGAATCAATTTTCAAGAAAAAAACTGATCCCAAAGAAAGAACCGCTGAAAATATCGACATTAAAAAGCCTGTTAGTTTTAATCAAGCCTTCTTCTTGTATAATGTGTATCAATGGATGCAGGAAAAACCGCAAGCAGCTAACGATAAAAGAGAAATCAACTCACTGATCGCCATTAACTATTTTAGGTGGAAGAAAAAGCTCCATTTCCCGGATAGATCTTTTGATGATTTTAAAGACATGGATGGCCTTCCGATGAGCGATTATGTGGATGATTTATTCGAAATAAAAAAAATAGAAGGGTTGATATCTGAGCTAGACCTTTCATACATATTGACAGATAATGGAAAAAGAGTCGTTGAAATAATCAAGAGAGGCAATTATTACGAATACGACTTTTTTGACCAATCAATCAGGCTCTTTAACCAGGGCCTGATTGATTTCATAGAAGCAAACATTGGCGATTTGAAAACGTATTCTGACAACAGTTTGATTTCAACCGCTTTACAACTTATACATATGAAGAGTGCCACAAGATGAGTGATACTCAGTTTAGTCATAGATGGCAAGAGCGAAATCCTAAACCATCAGACCAGAAAATAATCAAGGCTTTAAGAGACAATAGGAATCTAAGCAAAATGAGTGGACTGAATACCTATTTTCTTGATGGAATAAAATTTTTTGATCTGAGTGGAATAACCATTGATGGCGAGGTGCTTGATGTCAGCCACTTATCCAACATCGATTTATCTCATTCGCGGTTGATCGACGTTAAATTCAGCTCACAGTCAACTCTTTCTAACTTCCGATTCGAATTCGCGGAATTAGTGAACGTCTCTTTTAAATGCACTAATCAGAGTATTGATACGAGACTTGGCCTGGAAAATTTTTTTTTTAAAGAGGCAAAAATTGAGAGATTGGACTTCTCATCAATCAGTTTCGATGGAAGGAATTACTTTTTAGATTCAAAATTTTATGACGCCGATTTTTCAAATTTGAGTTTTAAGCAGAGCATATTTTGTGATTTTTCAAAATCGAAATACAATGGATGCAGTTTCAGCGGAGCAGTTCTCGATGGGACGATACTTTGCAGGTGTCTGTTTTCCGATTGCGACTTAAGAGATACTCGGTTTGAGGAAACAAATTTATCGGATATTGCTTTCAAGAACTGTATCGTGAACTCAAAAACTACTTTTGACAAAAAAATTATTCTCGAAAGAAACAGATCATCTGAAAAAGCTTATGAAACCTACATCCAGCTCAAGAATTTGTTCCGAAATACCGGTCATTTCCTTGAATCACAGAAATATTACTTAAGGGAAGTCATTACCCGTGGGAAGAAAGAAAAAATCGGGATAAAGAAAATATTTCTTATGGCATTGGGTGGTGGCGCTAAGGTCTGCCATAAACCCTGGCAGGTTTTTGTATGGTCATTGACTTTTGTTTTCTTTTTTGCGGGTATATATTCTTGTGTAGGGATTGGGAATTGTGAAGGATATATCCTCGAAAAAGATTTTTTAAAATGTCTTTATTTCAGCGCGGTTACTTTTACCACATTGGGATATGGTGACCTAACACCAATTAGTGGATTCGGTAAATTTTTTGCTAGTATTGAAGCATTCTTAGGCCCTGCCTTTGCCGCTATATTCATATCTGCATTGATTAAAAAATCAATACAGGAATAGGAGAAAGAGAGTTAATGAATTTGAAAATCTACCTGATTGCAACCTGGGAGCCCAATTATAATTATGAGTTTAAGAAGAAAAGAGGTCGGGGGGTATCATTTCCAACACTGATTAACCTGGCTGCCTTAACTCCCAACGAAGATGTTACTGTTCATTATGAACACATAAAACCGATTGATAATGACGTTTACAACGTAGATGCCGACCT
>JAUPLE010000315.1 GCA_030837085.1 Acidobacteriota bacterium
AATCGGATCCAAACGTGCCAAGTTTTTTTGTACAATAATGATCATTACCTCGTTTAATCCGTTTCGAGTACACCTCAATCAAAGCTTCGTGGTGCAGTCCGGCCTTGCAGCCGTGGGCCACGGCGGCAAACAGCGGCTCCATCTCCGCTAACGTATCGGGAAACTCTTTCTTCGGCAAATCCTTGAAATACCGGTAAAGCCGCTCATGCGCCGCTTGCCAACCGGCCGGGTTCTCCTGACTCAGCTTCTCCCCGAAATACTCCCGCACCAACGGATGACAATCCAGCGTCCCCGGTTTATACAGGCCCTCTTTGGCCAGGAGATTGGCGTTTCTAAGGTTACTTATCGCCAACTTCCAATCTGCCCCGGAAATATCCTGCAACTTATCGGTCACACCCGGAAAGGCCGGTTCCTTTTTAAGTGCCTCAACAGTGCCCTTTTCGACCGGACGATCGAAAAGGCCGATAATATAAAGAATGTCTCTTTCGGAAGAATTCCCCAACCAGTTTATATAGGCCTCCATTACTCGCCGGGCATGATGGCCCCCCTTTAGTTTCCCTTTGGACAATTTTAGAATCTCATCTCTTCTGCGGATGTTGCCTTCAAGAATATTTGTAATGTATTGAGCCAACAAAGTCAACGCCAGCGCATGGCCGCCGTACTCAGTCACGGCGTCATGGAAATCCTTTTTCGATCCAATGGTTACCCCCAGGCTCTTTAACAATTCAACTCCTGCGGCTTCGGACAGATGCTCCAATGGGATTTCCGTTACCCCGTACCTCTTGTGATTCAGGAGATCGGTCACGGGTTCCCGCGTGGTAATGACACACAACACCTTCTGCCCAGGCTTCTCCCCACCGAGGCAACCTTCGGCCAGTTTTTTTAAAAAGGCGGCCATGCCGTTGTCTTTCAATTTTCCTTCCAGTTCCGCTATTTCGCCCGGCGGGTATTGCAGCGGTTCCAACCCGTCCAGTATGAGCAGGGACTTTTGCTGCCTGGCCAGGCGCGCCAAACGCAGGCCTTTGTCCACGGCGGCACCGGCTTGCGGGTTTGCATCGCCGAACCATTGCAGCGTCTCCTGGAAAAATTCATCGGCGGACGCCTGTTTGCCTTCCTGTGCGCCCTGGCTGTAAAAAGACCAACCGTACACTCTTTGCGCACCCCGGTAGTTATCGGTTTTCATTTGATTCAACCATTGGTTCACCAGGGCGGTTTTGCCCACGCCGCCCCAGGCCACCAGGGTCAGGATATCGGTCTGGCAATCGGCCCAGGCGTCGTCCAGGATTTTCAATTCCTTTTCCCTGCCGAACAAGCGGTCGCCGGTAACGGGCAATTTGTAAAGAGAAATAGGGTCGCCGGACAAATGACCCGGCGGTACCGCTGTCTCTTGAATTTTCAGCGCCAGGTTGGCCAATTCGGAATCGGCTTTGGGTTTCTTTAAGGTGGATAACGGTTTCCCGTCTTTTGGAAACAATTGCATGGCGGAGAGCCATTGCACCGCCTGCCAGGGGCATGGTTCCACGATAACGGGCACTACCAGGATACCTTCAGTTTCCCGGCGCTGCAATATTTGGGGTACTTCAGTTCGTAAAATAAATTGTGAGGTCAGGAAGTTGGCGGTAATCAGCATTATCACCACGCAAGCATTGTTTAATTCCTTCTCAATCACAGGAAACCAATCCGCGCCAATGCCGATGTCCCGGTCATTCCATAATTTCAAAATATTTTCATTTTCTAGTACTCCCAGGTGAGTCATTACCCGGTCTTTCCACTCTTCATCCTTATGACTGTAACTGATAAAGACCTTTTTCATCCGCTGCCTCGCACATTTATTATTTTATTAAGGGATATTATACCTTATTAAAGAAAAAAAAGAAATTTTAATCGGGGCAGACACATAATTGGCATAATTGTCTCATACCAATTATCCCGTAATTTTTTAATTTTGAGAATAATTTTTATTTATATCTTGATTTTTTCGCTTAAATCAGATATGATGACTCCATGATTTGCATGAAACCATTACTAGAGATATCAGATCGATGGGATTGCGTGTTGCACCCGTCGTATGCATCGGTATGTAGGGGCAAACTTTGCCCATGCATTGCAAAATGGTTAATGGTTAAGCAACAACACGTTGACAATACAATATAAAGGAGATAAATAATGATTACAAACAAGATTGATGTCGAAGTGACAGCGGAAAAGGAAGCGCAGGTGATCCAGTGTATCAAGGATGGCCGTGCGCAGTTGGATTTCCTGGTGGGACTATCCAAGAAAGAGATACGCCGGTTGGCCAAATTAGGCTCACCTTACCTGGAATTTACCAACCGGGTTCGGGCCCATGCCGCGAAGTTTCCCGGGTATCTGCCCCAGCAAGTCACTGTAGATATGTATAACAGGGACTTTAAAGCTTCTGAGAGCGTACACCGGATATTAGCGGAAGTAAAATCTTTTGCGAAAGACCTCGAGGATACTTTGCTGGTGTTGAAATCCGAAATTTATCAAACATCGCGGTTGTATTACAAAGCGGTGCAAGCTGCCGGCCGGGCCGGGGATAAGGATGCCGATCGAATTGCAACCGACCTTTCGGCTCACTACATGAAAAAAATACCCGCTTCCACCGAACCCGTTGAGGAATCCGGCGCCGCGAAATCAGCCAATCCCCAGGGGTAACCCGGTAAGGGCATACCGTATAGTCACAGTCGCCGGGGCGTAATGGTTCATCAAATCTTACGACCATGCGCTCCGGCGGCTTATTTTTTTCAACCGTTACAGATGAAAGTTTAATCTCTGGACCATAAAGTTTAATCTCTGGGGATTAAACTTTAATCTCTCGAGTATAGGGTGGTCATCTCCAATGCATAAAAATTAATCTCCATAGATTAAACTTTCATGTCTACAGATTAAAATTTAATCTCTGCACTATAAGGTGGTCATCCCTGGAGCATAGAGTTTAATCTCCGTAGATTAAACTCTAATCTCGACAGGTTAAACTTTAATCTCTGCAGAATAAGGTAGTCATCCCTGGAGATTAAAATTTAATCTCTGTAGATT
>JAUPLE010000316.1 GCA_030837085.1 Acidobacteriota bacterium
AGGAAAAAACTGGCATTTGCCGTATACAGGCGGCCGCCTTTTACATTGAAATGCTCGAACTTATGGTCCAGCCTGAACTGCAAATGACGCCCCAATTTGTAGTCTACAAAGCCTTCTAATTGGACCTGGTCTCCCGGCTGCATATTATCAAAGTCAATGCCGTCCCCAATAAGACCGTACACGAAAAAGTTAATGACCCGTGACGGCACAATGCTGCCGTTGAAAGAAACATAGTTTTCATCAAATTCGAGCCCTACATACGTTCTTTTGCCGAAATTCCCGGTGAGATTGAAAGTAGACTGGACCGGCCCCCTATAAGTCATATCGAAAGTCAATCCATGGTATAGGGGATTATTATCGTGGTCCTTCTCAACCTGGTAGGAAGGGCCTATAGTGAGTATATTGAACCAATGGTCCCCTCTTCTGTTCCAGGTATGAGTCGCTCCAAAATACAGTTTTCTAAAACCTGCCTGCGGCATAAAGCCCAGGTCTGCCCGGAAATTTGCGCTGATATCGGTGTAATCGATGAACCAGTCAAAGGTCCTGGTGTCATGGATGTAGTATAAATCCAGCGCACTGCCCCAGAACGAGTTTTGCGGCTGTTGGTTATCCTCGGCAACACTTTCCGGGTACTGCGTCTGGCTGCCAAGGAATTGAAATCGAATACGATCTTTCGGCGTAACTTTCAGGTCGCCGTCGAGCCCGGCCAGGCGGTTGAAATACCCTTTGCCTTCCCGGTCCGTTACCAGGCAACCCAGGGTAGATGATTTCCCGATATCCCGGCGATAACGTAGGACTGAACCCACCACCCCCATTTCAAGGGAATCGGAGTGTGAACCCTGGCTCCCGGGAAATAGGAAGTTGGCCATATGATCCCGTACGCTAAAAAAACCAATGGCGTTAGCCCCTTCTTTGCCGGTCACTTTGATCCCCCAGTCGGGGTCTGCCAGCGACCGGGTATAAACAGGACTCAAGAGGGTATTAAATATGCTTCCCCCTTCCAGGAAAAAAGGTCGCTTTTCCGGGTAATAAATGGCAAAACGGCGATTGATGTCCAATTGCGTTACATCGGCTTCCACGTTGGAAAAATCCGGGTTGATGGCCGCACTTAATGTTAAGCTGGGAGTAATACCCCAACGTGCGGTAAGCCCGGGCTCAATTTTGTCTGTCGTTGTGTGAAAGTCTCCTTCCGTACCGTTCTCCCGCCGCTGAGTTAAAATTCCCATTACCGTGGGGTCCAGTTCAATATTTTTACCGGGCGATGCCCCGGCAAACCCCACTACCTTTTCCGCCTGGCACATATAACAATTGTTGCTCCTATCCCAGGGGAAAATGCTGATCAAGTGCCGAACATTCCGGGGATAACTGCGTATGGCGTCGATGCCCCAGACCTGGTCGCCGCTTTTCCGTTGAAAACGCAGCGAACTGAAAGGGATTGCTATTTCCACCAGGTAGCCTTCTTTGGTAAGCTTCCCGGCTGAATCCCAGATAGCGTCCCAACTTTCTCCACTGCCTTCGGGGGTGGAGATTTCGTCTAACTGGATGCCAAAGGGATTACAATAGAATCCATAACTATGGCGCTGGTCATTGAAGGTGTCAAGGGAAATTGACACCCAGTCGTCGCCGCCGATTTGATCACGTTCACGGAAGACGGAGCGGATTCGCGATGGGTCAGGATCATAAGCGCGGAAACCGACATAGAAATGAGTTTTACTGTACAGGAATAATACCTCGGTTCTGACTGGCGGCACAATGTTTTCTCCAGGTTGTACTTCATATTTGAGTTCCATTACCAGGGCTTGTTCCCAGGCCTTTTCATCCAATACACCGTCGATTTTTATCTTGGCCGAGGTCACAGGAATACGCTGGGGTTCTTTACTCACTAAAAAAATGCTAAATGTGAGAAAAACGATTACAAAATAAAGACTGATTATTTTTTTCATTTTATTCTCCTCTATTTCATTGAGATAGATTGGCTAAAAAATCGAGATACAATTGAGCGATCGATTCGATCGTCCCAGGTTCGAACAGCGCTTTCTTATAATGCCACTGCAAACCGATACCGTCTTTATATTCACTAACAAAGACGCCCAGGTCAAACTTAGCACCCTGAAGCTTCTCCTGGTGCTGGGAATATCCATTGTCTTCAAAAGCGGATGCGCCCGGTATATTGAGCATATTAAAAGCCGCGGCAATATCCGGGTAACTCATTTTTAATTCATCCATTACCAATTCCAGGGGGTAACCCTGGTATTGAAATGTTTCCATTAAATCCGCATGTACCCGGAGTAGTAAATCATTGAAATCCTCTTCCGGGTCCACATGGGTTTTCACAATGAGAGAGTTGGTAAAATACCCGACGATCCGGTGCAGCGACAAATGGTCCCGGCCGGCGCTGATTAAGGAACACACGACATCTTCCTGGTTGGAAATGTGCGCCAGTAAAATATTGAAAATGGAAAACATGACCATGGTGAGTGTGGTATGATTGTCGTCTGCTAACTGTTTGATGCTATCCGCGATATCCCGTGGTACGCGGCAGAGGTAAGCCAAACCGGTGTTATCGTTTCTATCGCCAGCGATGTCCACGGGTAACTTCAGCGCCGGGAACCCGCCTGCGACTTTGCCCTGCCAGAAACGCACGGCACTCTCTTTGAAAATCGGATTCGTAAGCCGGTTGTTTTGATATTCGGTGAAATCTTTGTATTGTATGGATAGGGACTCGAGGGTTACCTCCCTGCCGGTCCTGTACCCATCGTATAGTTGACTAAATTCTTTTTTAAGTGTTTCCATGGACCAACCGTCGGAAATAATATGGTGCATGGTGAATAAGAGGTTGAAGCGACATTCTTCCCATTTGATCACAGTAACCCTCAGAAGAGGCGCTTTATTCATTTCAAATGGCGCCGCGGCTGCCTCTTTTATTAATTTCTCTCTTTGATGTTCTCTTTCTTGCGTCCCCAGCGCTGAAATATCCATTAATTGATAAGGGATTTCTACTGCCGAAACCGGTTCTATAAATTGATAAGGAATGCCGTTTTTCTCTGCAAACCGGGTCCGCAAACTCTCATGACGTTCGCTGATTTTGCCAAGGGCTTTTTTTAACGCTTCTTCATCCAGCGTATGGTCCAATTGAAGTCGGGCCGGCATGTGGTATGATATATTCGTTTCATCCAACACCCGGATGATCCAGAGCCGTTTTTGATGGAAGGAGAGTTCATAAAATTCTTTCTTTTCCGCGGCTTCAATGGGAATGTAAATCTCCTGCTCAGACTCGGTAATATACTCCGATAGGCCACTGATGGTAGCATTTTTGAAGAATTCAGGCATTGGGATTCGTACATTAAATGCCTCGTGTATCATGGAAAGCATCATGGTGGCTTTTAATGAGTGCCCACCCAACTGGAAGAAATTTGCGTCGATGCCAATAATGCCCGGGTTTTCAATTGAAAGTATTTGCGACCATACTTCTACTAATTTTTTTTGCAGGGAGTTTTGGGGGGCAATATAATGATCTCCTGTAATTATTGCCGCCCCCGGCAGCGCCCGGCGATCGATCTTGCCGTTGGGCGTCACGGGGATGGCCTCCAGGATCACATAACTTGAAGGAACCATGTATTCGGGTAATCGCTGCGTTAGATATTTTTTTAATTCGCTGATGAGTTCCGAAGAAGTTGATTGGCTGGAGTTGAGAACCACGTAAGCGCATAGGTAGTTGTCGCCCCCCGCATCTTCCTTGACCATGACAACTGCGTCTTTGACTGCTTCATGGGATAATAAACTGTTTTCGATTTCGCCGGTCTCAATACGAAATCCCCGTATTTTAACCTGTGTATCGATTCGGCCCAGGAACTCGATATTGCCGTCAGCCGACCAGCGCGCCAGATCGCCGGTTTTGTAAAGAATATAGGTCCTATGGGTCCTATTGGACCTATAAAATCTCTCCACGGTTAATTCGGGTTTATTTAAATAACCCCTGGCTACTCCTGCGCCACCAATGCACAATTCGCCCGCTACTCCCCGCGGAACCAGGTTGTTATCCTTAGCCATTATGATGATCTCTGTGTTGAGAATCGGCCTACCGATAGTAAGAGTAAGCGTTTCGTCATTGGTGGATAAATCCTTTAGGGTTGACCATACCGTGGTCTCGGTTGGACCATAGACATTATATAGTTTACCGTGAAATTCCTTTTTTATCTTATCATATAAATCTCGCGGGAAAGCCTCGCCCCCAACGATTAATTCTGAAATTCCGTTTAACGCTTTTGCGCTATCTCGCTCTTGCATAAGTAATTTCAATCGCGACGGCGTCGCCTGTATCATATCAATGCATTGCACTTGTAACAGTTGCTTTAACAAATAGCTATCCTTTTGATGCTTTTCATCAGCCATTACTACCGCTAATCCCTGAGCCAACGGGACCAATGTCTCCAATATAAATATATCAAACGATATAGTAGTTAATGATAACATAATTTTACCGGGCGAAAAATCGATTTGCGCTGTCATGGCGGCAATGAAATTGGATACATTTCTGTGCTGCACGGCAACACCTTTGGGTTTCCCGGTTGAACCGGAAGTGTATATTATATAAGCGAGATTAACAAAAACAGGGGGGCTTTTTTGAAAAACCGCCCCCCTGCACCCCCTGAAAAACTTTTCATTCACCAACAATCTCGCTCCACTATCCGCCAACATATATTGAATGCGTTCCTGCGGATACACCGGGTCTATAGGCAAATAAGCGCAGCCGGATTTTAATATTCCCAGTATACCGATTATCATTTCCACGGAACGTTCCATCATAATGCCCACAATATTGTCCGCCAGGACGCCTTTTTCAATCAATAATTGGGCCAATTGATCGGATTGTTTATTTATTTCATTGTAACTCAGTCCGACAAGTCCGACAGGTCTGACATGTCCTACAACTCTGGCAGTCTGACCTAAAACCGCGATATGATCTGGGGTTCGTTTCACCTGTTCTTCGAACAATCCATGGATAGTCTTATCGTCCGGATATTCTCCATTTGTATCATTGAACTCCAGGATTAATTGTTCCTTTTCTTCCATAGATAAAATATCGATGCGCGCGATCGTCAATTGGGGTTCTTTTGCCGCTGCTTCCAATAGCGCGACGAAATGACGACTGAACCGCTCAACAGTCTCCCGCCGGAAAAGCCGGGTGCAATATTCGAAACTAAATGAATACCCAGCGGACGTCTCCAGCACAATCATCGAAATATCAAACTTCGACGAAGGCGCATCAAACGGATAAGGCTCAATCTCCAGGCCCTCCAATCGGATAGGCATCTGATCGATATTCTGCATAATAAAAAGAGTCTCGAACAAGGGGTTCCGCTGCAAATCCCTCCGGAGTTCCAATTGTCCCACCAATTCCTCGAAAGGATAATCCTGGTTCTCATAAGCTTTAAATGCATTTTCCGTCACCGCCGCCAATAATTGCTCAAAGGTTTGCTCTCCCCTGGGTCGATTGCGCATGGCCAACGTATTGATAAATACTCCCGGTATCCGTTGCAAATCGGCGTGGGGACGGTTGGCAACAGGCGAACCCACTACGATATCTTCCTGGCCGGTATACCTGTACAACAACGCATTGTAAGCGGAAAGCAGCGCCATGTACAATGTCGCGCCCCGCTCCCTGGCCATTTGCTCCAATCGTTGAATCAAACGATCTTCTATAGTAAAACTCCAATGCGCGCCTTCATAACTCTGCGCCGCCGGCCGCGGATAATCAGTACTAAGATTCAATACCGGCGGTTCCTCTTTAAATACCTCCAGCCAATAATTTTCCTGCTTTTTAAACGGACCTAATTGCACCATCTCCTGCTGCCATACGGCGTAATCTTTATACTGGATCAATAAATCCGGCAGCGGTTCGCCATTATACAATTTCATGAACTCATCAATAAATATCCCGGTGGTCACGCCATCCGAAATGATATGATGGATATCGAAAATTAATATGTGTTCCTCTTCCGCTATTTCCACCAACCCCACCCGGAAAAGCGGCGCTCGCGATAAATCAAATGGCTTTATGAAACTTTTAATGACCTCATCGATTTCTTTTTGCCTCCGGCAGGTCCCATGCTGGGACTCCCTATAAGGTTTTGAGATGATGCTTTCAGAGAAGGAAAAAACCGGGGCCGTGCAATAGGCCGGGGGCGCCGCCCCCTGTAAAAACTTTTGATTAATAATGCTGACAGGGCCATTGATATTCTTGAAACACGTCCGCAACGCATCATGACGCTCAATCAACCGCCTAAACGCCCCTTCCATCCGGTTAATATCAATTTTCCCCCGCAGCAAAAGCACCTTGGGCTGGTTGTAACTAATATCCCCTTCCCCGGCAAACTCCCTGAGCAGATACATACGCATCTGCGCCGAAGATAACGGGTAATATTCTCGCTCCTCTACCGGCTCGATACTCTGATATATATTCGTAACCGATGCGTTAATAATAGATACCAACCCCTCAACCGTGGGATTCGCAAATATAACGGACAATTGCAAATTAACATTAAACTCTTTGAAAGTACGCGCCGTCAAACTCATGGCATTAAGCGAATTGCCCCCCATGTCCAGGAAACCATCCTTAATCCCGATCCGCTCTATCCCCAGGACTTCCGTCCAGATACCGGCCATTCTCTTCTCCATCTCATTCCTGGGCGCGGCAAACTTCTCCCGTTCCACCGCGTCCAGACCGGGCAACGCTTTGTAATCGATCTTGCCATTGATATTCAAAGGGAATGTTTCCATTTTTATGTAAAAGGAAGGCGCCATATAATCAGGCAACTCCCGGCCAAGATATTCTTTTAATTCCGGCACGGAAATATCGCCTCTAAAATAAGCGCATATGATCTGGTTGCCTGTGCCGGTAACGCGAAATAATACGACGGCCTCCCGGATGCCGGGATATTCCCACAATCGCTTCTCAATCTCATCCAATTCCACACGGAATCCGCGGATTTTTACCTGCCGGTCCTCCCTTCCTACAAATTCAATATGTCCCTCCCGGTTCCACTTTCCCAGGTCCCCGGTTTTGTAAATAATATCGCCGGGGCTGTCGCCGAAGGGATTCTTTATGAACTTTTCCGAGTTTAACGTTGGGTCTTTGTAGTACCCGTAACTGCGGAAAGGCGTGCGAATATAAATCTCCCCTACCTCGCCGGGCCCGCATATTTTCAATTCTTTGTTCAAGATAATCACTTTGGCCCCAGGAATAGGATTGCCGATAGGAATCACATCCCGCTGAATATCCTCGGGCCGGATTCGATAAAAGAGTTTTGCTAACGTGGTTTCCGTGGGCCCATAAATATTGACCAACTGTACCCGTTCCCCAATGGCATTGTACCAGTTCTCCAGGTCCCGCGGCGCGATCTTCTCCCCTGCCAGCAATACATATTGCAAATGAGGAAAACTCTCGGGGTTTATCCCATTGGAACCGAAAACTTTAAACAAACCGGGCGTGCAATGAACCAGGTTTACTTTGCTTTGTTCCAGCCAGCGGATCATTTTTGCGGTATCCAATATGGTTTCGCGGCTGTCCGGTACGCAAATGGTCGCGCCCGCGCACAACGGCGTGAATATATCCCGCAAAAAAGGATCATGGCACTGGGAGGTTAACTGGCTCACCCGTTTGGTTTCATCGATATTGAATTCCTTGATCTCCCAGGCAATGAAATGGGCCATGCCTTCATTTTTTCCCAATACCGCTTTCGGTTGTCCCGTGGTCCCGGAAGTGAAATAGATGTTGATTTTATCTTCCGGGAAATATTCAAGAATTGGTGTAGACAAATCCCCGGAACCTGGGAAACTGTTTGAACGTGGGAAAGGTTCAACGGCGTTAATAGGCTCCCAGCGCCGCTGGGGCCACTGGGGCCGCGAGGAGCATATGGGGCATTGGGGGTCGGGTTCGATGGCGATTTCTTCCAGGAAGCGGCCATGCCAGCCGGTATCCCAATCGAATCCTTGCTTCCGTGACAATTGCCGGAAATGGTCGTTAAAAGGGTAAGTGATCTGTTTATAACCGGTGGTATTCACTACATCGGGGGAGCCGTACTGGTTGAAATGCATATATTTATTATAGGCCGGTTTCCCGAAACCCATGAGGATTTTGACGGCTTCGTTCACGGCGAAACCAGTGCTCAAAAAAAGCGCCGGGGAAGCGACCGAATTGGGGATGACTTCATATTGACTGTCAAGGGTTTTGGCTTTGCCGATATCATCGATCTTTTTCTTATCGTAAAGACAGTGGAAACAGGGCGTATAAGGGGTATGGAAAATACAGGCATAGGAATTGATATGGATCATGGAGGAAATAATGTGGGGAATCCCTTTGGCGACAGCGCATTGGGATAGACAGGATTTCGTTTCCAGGCTGTCCACGTTATCGAAAATAATCTCTGCCTCGCCTACCAGGTCAAACACATTGTCCATGGTAATTTTTTCCTGGCGGGGGATGACGTTGACATGGGGGTTAAGTCGTTCCACGGTCATTTGGGCTGACAGGGCTTTGTTCATGCCGATGCGCAACTCGTCGTGCAGGGATTGGCGGTTCAGGTTGGATAACTCGACTGTGTCGTAATCGCAGATAATAATGGTTCCGAAACCGCAGAGCGCCAGTTGTTGGATCAAAGGAGAACCGGACCCGCCGGCCCCTGCCACGAATACCGTAGACGCTTTCAATCGTTCCTGGCCTACCAGGCCCCAGCCGTCTATTAATATTTGCCGCTTGTACCGGGTTTTCTCCGCTTCGCTGAGTTTGTATTTATCTTCATGTCGCTGCAGTCGGAAGCATTGGCCCGGACCGAAAAAGGATTCATTGACCGTGAAAATATCCAACCGGTGTTCCAATTGTCGGCGAATGCTTTTATATTTTTCCAGCAGCGCTTCGCCTGTAAATACATTAGGCGTTTCCGCGGAAGCCAACATGGCGCCGATGCGTTTGTCGGGATAATGATTATCCAGCGGGACAAACACGCACCCCGCCTTGATGATGCCGAGGATAATCGCAATCAAGGCGATTTTATCATCGATCGCGACGCCGATAAAAGTTTCTTTTGCGATTCCCTGGTTTTTCAGCCAATGGGCGATCTCATTGGAATATTGGTCCAATTCCCGGTATGTTATAGTATGATTCTCACATTCGATGGCAGTATGACCGGGGTATTTCGCGAAACTCTTAAACAGCCGCGCCT
>JAUPLE010000317.1 GCA_030837085.1 Acidobacteriota bacterium
GCTCTTCCGATCTATAAAGATTGTTCTTGCTTTTTCCTTTAATTAATTCGGTTACTAATTTTAAGCGCTGGGCTTCGCCGCCGGAGAGGGTGTTGGCCGGCTGCCCCAACTGCAAATAATCGAGCCCCACGGCTTCCATTTGTTCCAGGATACGGTGTATATCTTTGTATTGGGAGAAGAAATCCAGGGCTTCGTTAATGGTCATGTTGAGGACGTCGGCGATATTCTTCGATTGAAACGTGCATTCCAGGGTTTCCGGGTTGTACCGTTTGCCTTTGCATTCTTCGCAGGGGGTCCAAACATCGGCCAGGAAATCCATGGAGGTATATATCTCGCCCATGCCCCGGCAGGTTTCGCAGCGGCCGCCTTTGACATTAAAAGAAAAATGGTTTTTCTTATAACCCCTGGCGCGGGCGAGTTCGGTTTGGGCAAAGAGGTCGCGGATTTTATCGAAAAGGCCCGTATATGTGGCCGGGTTACTGGCAGGGGTAGTCCCAATGGGCGCTTGATCCATTGTTACTAATGTTCCGAAACGTTGAAAGCCTTCGATGGCATCGCAGTTCACCGGGAACCCGGCTTCGGCGGAAGCAGCGGCCACATCGAACAGCAGGCTGGATTTGCCGCTGCCGGATACGCCGGTTATGGCGACAAGTCCGCCGGAAGGGATATGGACATCAATGTGCTTGAGGTTGTTGGCAAACGCTCCTTTTATTTTCAAACCTTCGCCCAGGGTTCGGCGTTTCGTTGGTATGAGGATGGCGTTGGGGTCTTTGAGGTACTTGCCGGTGGCGGATGCGTGGTTTTCCATTACCTGGTTGACGGTTCCCTGGGCCACGATAGAACCGCCGCCGCGCCCGGCCCCGGGTCCGAGATCGATGATATGGTCAGCGGCCCGGATAATGTCGGCGTCATGTTCGACTACAATGACGGTATTGCCCAGATCGCGGAGTTTAAAAAGCAACCGCAGTAACGGAAGGGTATCCCTGGAATGCAAGCCGATGGTGGGTTCGTCCAGTACATATATGACGCCGGTGAGGCCGGAACCCAATTGCCCGGCCAATCGGATGCGCTGCGCCTCGCCGCCGGAAAGGGAAGCGGAACTCCTGTCCAGGGTCAGGTAGCCTAATCCGAGGTCCTGTAAGAATTCCAACCGCCGCAGGACCTCGTTCCTTAGTTCGCGGGTAATATGTATATCCCGTTCCGAGACCCGGTCATGGCCGGATGCTTGCTCCAGCTCCCGGAAGAAAGCAATGCCCTGTTTTACGCTCATCCCGCACAATTGGGCAATGTTGACCCCGGCGAAAGTTACGGACAATACCTCCGGTTTCAACCGCTGACCATGACATTGGGGGCAGGTCTGATCGGTCATTAATGGCAGCATGGCCTCGCCCCGTTTATCGGCATGTTTGCGTTGGTATTCTTCATTCACATAATTGACGAAACCTTGCCAGGTTCGTTGGAAACGGTGTTCACCGACCCTGTTTTTGCGTTTGTATTTCCAGGTCACGGCATAGGTTTTCTCGCCTGTTCCGTACATGGCAATGTGCCGGGCGTTTTCATCCAGTTCTTGCCAGGGCTGGGTGAAATCAATGTTGTGTTCCTGTCCAACTGCTTGCAGGATGGCGGTATACTGTCCAAAGGGATCGCCGTAGAAGACGCCGGTTTTGGCGCCGTTCAAAGCGCCGTCAAGGAGCGAACGGTCCGGGTGGGTTACCAGTCTTCGGGGATCACAGCCGGTGACGACACCCAGTCCTTTGCAATGGGGACAGGCGCCCTGATGATGATTAAAGGAAAACAAGCCGGCGTTTAATGGTTTTTGAACGACGCCCGGCGTCTTGCCGACGCGGGAGAATAAGAGGCGGTAATAATCATATATTTCCGTCATGGTGCCGACGGTGGAACGTGGGTTCCCGGTTGCGGTTTTGCGGCTCACGGCAATGGTGGGCATCAGGCCGGAACAGGATTCCATTTCGGCGCGGCCTGCGCTGCCCATCATCTGGCGGGCATAAGTTGAAAAGCCAGCCATAAACCGCTGCTGTCCTTCAGCGAAAATGGTGTCAAAGGCCAGCGAGGACTTGCCGCTGCCGGAAACGCCGGTAATGACTGTCAATTGATTCACAGGTATCTCGACGTCGATGTTCTTTAAATTGTGGGTGGAAACGCCCTGTAAAAAGATGGGCGCCTCCGGCGGCCAAGCCCCTTTTTGAAAAAAGGGGCCTGGACCACCAAAAACTTTTGATAATGAAAAGCTCTGGGAAGGCCAGGACCCGTCCATCCGTGATGGTTTGGAGAAAAGGGTCCCGACACCTCCTAAAACTTTTGATAATATTTCTCCGGTGTGGGACCGTTTCGACCGGGCCACCTCTTCGGGTGTGCCCAGGGCCACTAGTTCGCCGCCGTGCTCCCCACTCTCCGGCCCCATATCAATCACCCAATCAGCGGACTTGATTATATCCACGTGATGCTCCACCACGATAACCGTGTTCCCTTTCTCCACCAACCGGTTGAGAGCAGCCAACAGGATTTTAATATCCGCCGCATGCAAACCCGTGGTAGGCTCGTCCAGGATATAAACCGTACTGCCCGTGGCAGGCTTGCCCAGTTCAGCGGCCAATTTAATACGCTGGGCCTCGCCCCCGGAAAGCGTCATAGCGCTCTGCCCCAACGTCACATACCCCAACCCCAGGTCCAATAAGGCAGTTAAAAAACGGCTGACCTGGGACTGATCTTTGAAAAATTCAACAGCCCCGGCAATGGACATTTCCAGGATGTCATGAATATTCTTCCCATTGTACCGGACCTCCAGGGTTTCATCATTAAACCGTTTCCCCCCGCACTCCTCGCAGACCACTTCCACATTGCCCAGGAAATGCATGCCGATTTCCTGTTGACCCGCCCCTTCGCAGGCTTCGCAGCGTCCGCCTTTGACATTGAAAGAGAAACGTCCCTTATCCCAGTTTCGCGCTTTGGCTTCCGGGAGAGAAGCAAACAGGTCGCGGATGTGGTCGAAGAGTTTCGTGTAAGTGGCGGGATTGCTGCGGGGCGTGCGGCCGATAGGGGATTGGTCGATCTCGATGATCTTATCGATGTATTCCACCCCTTCAATTCTCTTATGTTTCCCGGGAGTGACGGCTGCGCCGTGGAGTTGGTTCCGAAGATAATTGGCCAGGATATGGTGGACCAGGGTGGATTTTCCCGCGCCGGAAACGCCGGTAACGACATTGAGTGCGCCCAGGCGAAAGGGGACGTCGATATTTTTCAAGTTATGCTGCGCAGCGCCGATTACCTGGAGTAACTTGCCGCTGCCCGGACGGCGAGTTGGGGGGACCGGGATGGTTTCCACGCCGGTAAGAAACGCCCGGGTCCTGCTTCTGTCCAGTTGCGTGTCGGCCCCTTCTCCCGTCAACAATTGGTGGATGGGGCCGTTAAAGAGGATTTCACCGCCGTTGACGCCGGCTCCGGGGCCGATGTCGATAAGACGGTCGGCGCTGCGCATGGTATCTTCGTCATGTTCCACCACGATCAGGGTATTGCCGTTGTCCCGCAGTCGGCGCAGCATGGCCAGCAGCCGGGCATTGTCGCGGTGATGAAGACCGATGGAAGGTTCATCCAATATATAGAGAATGCCCCTGAGCTCGCTGCCTACCTGTGTGGCTAATCGGATGCGCTGGGCTTCGCCGCCGGATAGGGTGGTGGATTCCCGGTCCAGGGTCAGGTAGCCCAGTCCCAATTCCAGCAGCAGGGCGATGCGTTTCAAGATGATTTTCCGGATGAGTTCGCCGACCGGGGCCTCGTTTGGGGAAAAATCAATATTTGCAATGAAATTATTAAGTTCATCGATGGTGGAGGCGGCCAATTGGGCGATGTTTTTTCCTTTGAAAGTGACGGCCAGGGCGTTGGGATTCAGCCGCGTGCCGGAGCAGGCATCGCAGGTCATGGAGCGGGCGAAACGCAAGATATTGGGGTTACGGTTCACCTTTAAAATATTCGCCATGATGGGGATAATACCCTTATAATATGCTTCTTCGCGCGGTTTGGCCGTGATGCCGCTCCAGCGCAGCCGCGATTCCAGGGGGTGTTTGCCGAAGGGGATTTTGATTTTATTGCTGCCGAAGAGAACGATTATTTGTTGTTCCGGGGTAAGGTCTTGCCAGGGGATATCCACGTTAAAGCCTTCGGCTTCGCAGACCTGGTTGAGCACGGCCATGGTGACCTGGGAGTAGATAATATAGCCCGAGGGGGTGGTGATAGCCAGCGCGCCCTGGCGCAGGGTTTTCTTAGGATTGCTAATGAGCAGGTCCGGGTCAATTTGGTCGGTGACGCCCAGGCCTTTGCAGGCAGGGCAGGCGCCGTAGGGGGAGTTAAAGGAAAACAAGCGCCGTTCCAATTTAACCGGGCCAGGTTCGGCAGAGGTTTCCATGGTTCCCAGGCGGGCAAAAAGGAGGCGCAGGTAGTCGTAGATTTCGCTCATGGTGCCTACTGTGGAGCGGGGGTTACGGGTTACGGATTTTTGGTCGATGGCAATGGCCGGGGAGAGGCCGTCGATATGTTCGACCGAGGGACGGCCCAGTTTTCCCAGGAATTGGCGGGCGTAGGTGGAGAAAGATTCCAGGTAGCGGCGTCGGGCTTCTTTGTATATGGTATCGAAAACCAACGACGACTTGCCGGAACCGGATACGCCCGTGACGACGGTTAGTTGTCCCCGGGGGATATCCACGTCGATGGATTTCAGGTTATGTTCCGAAGCGCCGCGAACGGATATTATTTTATTTTCAGTAGGGTTCATGGGGGATAAGTGTAACCCAAAATAGGGCCCTTAATGGTAAATGATTTTTCCCCTGGTAAAGCTAAGAAATGATCTCAACCCATTTTCCGGTTTCTCATCCAAATGGCTGTCGACGACATTCTCTTCATTCCCATCATGAAAATGTTTGGGGAATGTTTCTATATTTTCCCACTTTTTATGAGGGGCATTGTCATGCCTGTAAATAGAGCCATCGATATGTTTTCTCTCCCAGTGATAGCTAAATCGGTTCCTCAGTTTCAACGAATACCACACATCTATGAAGCTGACATCTATCAGGATGATACATAATTCATAAATATCAAGGA
>JAUPLE010000318.1 GCA_030837085.1 Acidobacteriota bacterium
ATATTAGCCAGTGAAGTGTTCCGTCTGGAGCAAACCATCGATCGCAATGATCAGAAACTCAAGGCTTACGATTTAATGGAATTCAAAGTGAATGCCTTTTCCACCCGGTATTCTCTCTTTTCCCAGATACTGGACAGCATCTACCATAAAAGCCGTAAATACGGGTTTCAGCCCGACCTGGTATTGGGAATCGTCAAGGTGGAGAGTGATTTTGATCCCAATGCCGTATCCTTTAAAGGGGCCTACGGATTAATGCAGGTGAATCTCCCGGTATGGCGGGAAGAGTTGTCCATCGACGAAAAACGCATCTTCGACGTGGACTATAATATCGACTTGGGATTGCGCATTTTAAAACAGTATTACGATGAAACCAAAGGGAATCTCAAATTGGCCCTTCATCTCTATAATAATGGGTACAAGTACAACAATACTTCTTACGCCGATAAAGTAGGCTCAGCGGTACTAGCTTTTAGACCTTCCGCTCAATTCGATCTCACTCTCGCCAACGCCGGTTCCAGGTATGGGAGATAATCAAATAATCAAACACCCGGCAATGTACCCGGATAGGGCAGTGAGAGAGTTAATCCAGACATCAAGATAATAAAACCGCGTTCCCCCGGCGTAATTGGTAATTACCTCTATCAAACAGGCGGTCCCGATCAACAATACAAACGAAAACAGGGACTGGGATTTCCTGGTCTCAACAGCCACCACAACCCCTAATATAAAAAACTCCAACAGGGTTAACTTAAACAAAAACAGGGGCGTTGAAAAGAGAAAGAAAAAAATCATACCCATGGCCAGGAGCCCCATGGCAAGTTCCAGGTTCTTCCGCGCCAGCAAGAATTTTATCAAAATCACCACGGCAAAAGCGGCAAACAACCCATAAATCGAGTAGATAACAAATTCCCTGGCGGAGGCTTTTATAATTAACGCTTCCAGGCGCGAATGAAAATAACTAACCGCCGCCAGGAGTACAATGTATATCAACGAGACGATCCATTTTTTCATGGTCTTCCCCGTCCCGGGCTATTTATTCTTCCTCTTCCGCTTTCAAGTCCGAGGAGTCATTTCCCGGTTTTATTGAGCTCTCTTTTACTTGAATTTTGACTCCAACCCCGACCTTTTCCAGGATTTTCTTTCTCAATTCATCATAGAGCGCCGGGTTTTCTTCCAACAGTTTGGTCACCGCAGCTTTTCCCTGGCCCAGTTTTTCATCGCCGTAAGCGTACCAGGAACCGGTCTTCGCAAGAATTCCATAGGTGGCCCCCAGGTCTACGATATCGCTTTCCCTGGAAATGCCTTTTCCGAATAGTAAATCCACTTCGGTCTCTTTGAACGGCGGCGACACTTTATTCTTAACGATCTTGATGCGGGTTCGTCCACCCACGATTTCGGTGCCGTTTTTCAGGGTCAAAATCTTGCGTACTTCCACCCTGAGGGAACTGTAAAATTTCAAAGCTTTACCACCGGTGGTGGTTTCAGGGTTGCCGACAAACATGCCGATTTTCTCCCTCATCTGGTTGAGGAAAACAAAAACGGTTTTGGAGCGGGAAACAATGGCGGTTAATTTCCGCAGGGCCTGGCTCATTAAGCGGGCCTGGAGTCCCATATGACTGTCTCCCATATCGCCTTCCAGTTCGGCTTTGGGCACCAATGCGGCCACGCTGTCGATAACGATTATATCCACGCCGCCGGAACGGACCAGTATTTCGGCAATTTCAAGGGCCTGCTCGCCGTAATCCGGCTGGGCAATGTAAAGTTCATCGATGTTAACCCCCAGGCCTTTGGCGTAAGTGGGGTCCAGGGCATGTTCGGCGTCGATAAAAGCAGCATAACCGCCGGCCTTTTGCGCTTCGGCAATAACCTGGAGCGCCAGGGTGGTTTTACCGGACGCTTCCGGACCGTATACCTCCACGACCCGCCCCCGCGGAAACCCGCCTACCCCGGTTATGATATCCAGGGAAAGACAACCGGTGGATATTACCGGCACATCGATTGATTCCCGGCTGCCCAATTTCATTATGGAACCTTTACCAAATTGCTTTTCAATCTGCGATACAGCATTCTTCATGGCTGAATCTTTCGGATTTGTTTCACTCATTCTTTCCTCCACGGAAACCTTATCTTACCATAAATTCAAACCTGTGTCACTTAACTTACGTGTTTTTCTAAATATTCTACTTTATCAAATTCTTCGTCGTCCTTGCGGTAGGACTGGATTAATTCTTTTATAGAATTGAGCATGCTTAAAAGATCATTTTCGATTTCCTGGCGCTTGAACTTCAGATTCCTAACTTCCTCTCTCAACTCTCGTTGGCGGTTCATGGCGCTGCCGATGATATCATCCGCTTTGATTTCCGCCTCTTTAATCATTAATTCCGCTTCTCTCCGGGCGTTCAACTTGATTTCTTCGGAGAACTTCTGGGCCGCGATCAGGGTATCCCTTAAGATATCTTCCCTTTTCTCGAATTTGGCGAGGAACTTTTTCAGCCTGTCCACTTCCTTTTTTAACTCATCTTTTTCAAGGGCATCATTCTCAAGCATTTCCGCCACCTGGCCGAGGAAAGCGGTAACCTCGTCTTTATCGTAGCCTTTACTTTTCATATTAAATTTTTGAGTTAAAATCTCTTGTGGCGTTAGTTTCATGGTATTCACGCGTTCACCCCCTTAAGGTAATGTCCTGGCATAATCCAGCAACAAGTGGGTTACCAGGTTATCCAACAAATACAGGGCAAAGACAACGATCATGGGCGTAATATCAACACCACCGACAATCAGGAAAGGCATGCGCCGGTGCAAGAACCGGAACAAAGGGTCTGTCAAGCGTATGATAATCATTACCAGTGGATTCGGGGGGATATCTCCCAGCCATGAGATAACGGTGCGAACAATAATAAGCAGGATATAGAGTTGAATGAGCGTATGGATGACTCGAGCGATAGCTTGTAAGACACTCGCGGAAATCACTTAGCTCTTCTCCCAAACAGGGCGGTTCCGAGCCTGACAACGGTGGCTCCTTCTTCTACTGCCACCTCATAGTCGCTGCTCATTCCCATTGAAAGATGTTTAATCATGAAGTTGGGGAGTTTTTTCGCTGTCAGTTCTTCTTTCAATTCCCGGACTTTTCTGAAATAGGGGCGTACATCTTCGGGGTCGTCTGAAAAAGGAGGAACCGCCATTAATCCTGTAATCTTTACCCTGTCCAGCAAGGCGATATATTTCAATGCCTTCATTAAGCCGTCGATGGTAAAACCGGATTTATTTTTTTCTTCGCCGATATTGATTTCGATAAAGACTTCGATCTCTTTAGCGACGCGTTTGTGGATGTGTTCCAGGGATTTTACGCCGTCGACCGATTGGATGAAGTCAAAATTCTTTAAGATTCGGTTTATTTTGTTTTTCTGGAGTTTCCCGATAAAGTGCCAGGAGATATTCAGGGATGCCAGTTCTGCCTGGTGTGCTTCCGCTTCCAGGGTTTTGTTTTCACCGATAAGCCTTATTCCACATTTATAGGCTTCTTTTATCCTTTCTGCAGGCTGCTCTTTGGCAACCCCAAGTATCTGGACTTTCGTCGGATCACGATCGACCCTCTGGCAAGCTCTTTCAATCGTTTCCATAATTTTGTTGTAATTTTCTTTAATCTTCATTGCCGCATTCCTCATTTATAAAAATATTTAAGCAATTTTTGTGAGGTATCACCGGGAAATAATACGGGATAAACCGACTCTTAGTTTTTTTTTTTGCCAAAAATCGCATACTATATTATATACTATTTTTAAGAAAATATCTATTTTCCTTTGAGCATTTCTCATTTTCTTGGGTGTTTTTCCCCTCCTGGCATGGGTTCCAGGGTACAAATCGTGAAAAAAACAGCCAGTTTACCGGTCGCCGGCAAGTCGATCAAACGGTCAGACGGTTAAGAGGCTTCTTTTTTTTCTCTTTTTTCGAAATAGTTTTTGATATTATCTTTCAACACCACTTTCGTCTCGGCCAATTTTGCCAGGAGCATTTGACTAATAATAGGGACGCGCAGGTAGTTTATAAGATCACTGTATTTGTCGGGCGGGTTGTCCTTCTCCTTAAGCATTTGGCCATCGCCGGTCAATACCCAGATTATATCCAGGTGGTATTTTTGGGAAAAGTGCAGTAAATAGGAAAGGTTGGGATAGGCTTTGCCGCCTTCGATATTGGCGAAAGTAGATTGGCTGACGCGCACTTCGTCGGCGATTTCCTTTTGGGATTTATCGATGGCCTTCCTGAATTCCCGGAAACGTATCCCGACTTCTTTTTTTGACGCTGTTACTTTCTTCATATGTCTTTTGCCTCAATGTATGAATTTTTTTAAACACTATTCAATTATATGAAATTATTAGATATTGTCAACTATATTATTCAAAATATTGGTTTCCGAAATTACAAAAGAAATAGGGTATTCAAGAAACCGGCATACGTATAATGGCGACTGTCCCGACTCCGCCTGTTCGCTCATTGGGTTCCAGGGCAATGGTTCCGTTGAATTCATCCAATACTCGTTTGGCAATGGCCAGGCCCAGCCCAGTACCTTTGCTGCGAGTGGTAAAATAGGGTTCAAAAAGATGCGCCCGCACATCTTCGGGAATGCCGACCCCTGTGTCCCGTATCTCCAGGATAACCGAATTATCCTGGTTGTAGATCGAAACCGTCAGTGTTCCGCCCTCGGGCATAGCCTGGAAAGCATTGGCAACAATGTTGGTAAATACTCGATGCAATTTCATGCAATCGGCAACGACTGTTATTTTATTATTTCCCGGGTTCTCTCCTGGATTTCCCGCGACTTTTGCCGTTTCCATTTTGATCTCGATATCCAGTTTCTTTGCCCAGGCGCTGTTGAGATCAAGTACTTCCAGCATAACGGTTTCAAGATTGCATTCTTCCAGTATGGATTGGCGGCCGCCGGTGAATTCGTGGAAGTCCACGGCGATCTTTTGCAGGTTGGTGATTTGCCCGTCGATTAATTGCAGGGTTTGCTGTAAAATAGTCTGATAATTGGGGGACTGGTCATTGCAGGACTGTTTCAAAAGGTCTACGGATAATTTTATAGGGGTCAGGGTATTTTTAATGTCGTGGGATATCTGTCGGGCCATTTCGCGCCAGGCAGCGTTTTTTTCAGCTTTGATAAGCTGTTCGCGTTTCTCTTTTAGTTCCAGGATCATGCGGTTAAAGTCATCGGTCAGGTCGCTGATTTCGTCGCCTGTACCGATGTGGGTATGGGGTTCCAGGTTGCCGTTGGAGACATTCCGCATATGTTTTTGCAGGGCCAGGATGGGATTGGTGGTACGGCGAGCCACCATCATGATCCACAAGATGACCAGGAGGGAAACCAGGGCAGTGGAAGTATACAGGAGGCGTTTTAATTCCCCGGCCATGGCATAAATATCGCTATTATCGATGCCCACGCCTACTACCCAGCCGAAGCCGCTGTCCAGCGGTCCTTTGTCTGGTCCGTTACAGTGCTGATAAGCTGCATTTTTTCGTTGTCCGCGAAATATGTATTCCCGGTAAAGACCGGACCGGTTTGAGCGTGCATCGACCACCATTTGCGGCAGGTTCACCCGGGGGCCGTCGATTTTTTCATTGTAAAGCGAGCGGTCCTTATGCGCCAGGATTGTATTCGCATCCGAACCCCATATCCAGGCATAGGGGGATGGTTCTTTGTCTTTTACCAGGCCGCTAAAGTATGCTTTTATCCTGGGCACATCTATTATTTGCTGGATGTGTTTCCAATTGACCAGGGCATATATAACGCCGATGTGCTCCCTGTTAAAGCTGTAGCATTTCACGGGACCGGCAAAACCGATATAATAATTACTTGCCGGGTCGTCGTTTTCGTGGGAATTTTTAGGCAGCAGGTCTGTCATATGGTGGTCGACGTGGGCGATTTTCCCGGTCATGGATTCCCGGAACCAGGATTCGTTCGAATAATTGCGGGAAAATAATTTTGTCAGTGTATCGCGGTCCAGGGGAGAACCATCCGGTTTTATTGTACTGCAGGCCACCAGTTGCCCTTCCGGCCCCACCAGGAGCAGTAAGTCATAGGCTTCACGGAACTGGATGTACTGGTTGAAGATATCGGTCTGGGTGCGGCGCCAGAACGTTTTCCAGGACCATCGTTCATCTGATTCAGGGTCCTGGGCCCATTTTAGAATAGTATCAGGCCTCCAGGCGGGTTGGAATTTGTTTTTCGATTCCAGGGTTTTAAATACTTCTATCTCTCCAATATATTCGAGAATTGATCGATCACCCAGGATATCGGTGGTCATGAGCAGCAGGTCGGAGTTTCGCATACGCATCATGGCGTTTACTTCGTTGGCCAGGTCGGTGGCCAGGCTTAGCAGGGAGCGTCGTACGATGTTTTCTTTAAGGCGGGTATCGATCTGGGAATCGATGAAAAAGACCAGTCCGAAAAAAGGGAGGAGGACTGCCACTAATACGGCGATGACTAATTTGGAAGAGATGCGTTGAAGGGGGTGGCGCGATTCTTTTTGTGAGTTGTTGTCCTTTTTTATGTTTACCATTATAGTTTTACTAAGTTTCAAGTATACCTGATTAAGGCCCTGTTTGCAAGGGGCAGACGAAATGAGGAATAATCAAAAGTTTTAGGAGGTGTCGGAACCCTTTTTCAAAAGGGTTCTGACCCGCCGGCGGCAAAGATCAATCATTCATTTTTCGTACAGCGCGGAAATGAGAAGGTAAGAGATAGATATTGGAAAACAAGAGGGATAACACATACGCGCAAGCGGCCGCTATGACTCCTATAAAATCAAGGTGATGAATGGCCACATAAAGGACGCAGATAACTGTTCCCACTTCAACGACGGTGGCCCAGGAAATTGGAACAGTATTACTGACCGCCACCAGGACGGCGCGTTGAAAATTAATCAATACCGTCAATGCGGGCAGGAATACCATGAGCCGGACGGGAAAGTAAGTAAACTGGGTCAGTTCAAAACTCAAACCGGAAACATGGTGAAACCATAGTTGCGCCAAAGGGGTAAAGGCCACCAGGGCGAGTCCTCCGCTCACTACCGCCGCCAGTTTCAATGCAAAATTTCTCAGCGGGATAAAATGTTCTTTATTCTCTCCCAACAGTGAAATAACGACCTCGGGGTAAGACAAACCGAAACTCCTGAAAATAAAAAACAAGGAATTGATAACGGGCAGAACCGCCAGGGATTCGATAGAACTGCGACTCTTGCCCATGAAAAAGGTCACCATGGGATGAACTCCCATAGCCAGGATATTCATCAAGGCCAGGGGATAGTAAAACCGGGTGATGAACCTATAGGTAATGGGTTTCACCGCGGATTTTCCAGTTGAAGGCGTTTGTAATAGTTCTTTCAAAGCGCCCCGGACCATCAGTCGGCTGGCGATGGCTTCGCAGGTAACGCCGGTAGATAACGCCGCCGCGCCGACATAAGCGCCTGGGACTTTTAACAGATAAAGCACCACCGCACCGGCTGTCATGGACGTAAGGCGGACCAATGTCCCATAAGCCACACGCCGCGTTAAGCCATGACGTATTAATATGCCCTGGTAAAAGCGGCGGAACCCAATGGCCGCCGGCCACGGTAAAAGCAGCAGCAGCGCGGTATGGGTAAGTTTCGCAATATGGTGGGGCAGTTGGATTAAATGTTCGGCAAGATAATGGAATACCGACGGCAGGAGGATGATTAGCATAATTGCGGTAATGGCGGTATTTAAAATGATGGTAAACCGCCGCAATTTATAATAGGCGTCGCTGTCTTTGCATAATGCGGTAGAGGCGCTCAACAGCATAATGATGGGAGATTCGACGATCAGCGCAAAAGAAAAAGCTACCCCGTAAGCGGCGAGGTTGAATTTAGGGTCCGGCAGCCGGGCGATGATGGCTGCTAAAAATGGCCCTTCGACTGCCATCATCAACCAGGATGCCGCCAGCGGATACCAGAAAGTTAAGATTTTTTTGGGCGTTAATGATGCATTTTTCATCATCCTGTAGGATAACATGGATTTATGTATTGTGCAACTGGCACGCGGCGCGTGCACCCTATTTGTAGAACCCTTGCGGGAGGTAGACATTTATCACTTCATCTGGCTCGGAACCTCCCAAAACTTTTAATTATTAGAAGTTTTTGGGGGTGTCGGGACCTTTTTTCAAAAAGGTCCTGACCCGCCGGGGGCAAAAGTAATGATGGATTTAGGTTGACCAGGAATACATTATTGACATTTACCCCTTTTTCTATTATTGTTTGACCATGAATAATTCCAATCAATTAATTGAAAAAGCGGCCCTGCGTATCCGCGAGGCAGAAGCAATATTGGTTTGCGCCGGTGCAGGCATCGGCGTCGATTCCGGCCTGCCGGATTTCCGCGGCGACCA
>JAUPLE010000319.1 GCA_030837085.1 Acidobacteriota bacterium
CTCCTCTCCCGGTAATTTCCCGTCATTTTCCAACATTTTACCGATCAATTCCGCAAAGGTGATTTCCCCTTCACCCAACACTGCCAGGTCAATATGACGGTCCAGCAAAACCGTTTCCCAATAGCCGGTAGCATACGGTCCACCTGCAATAATCGGGACCTCGTAACCCCACTGGCGAATGCAAGCAATGGTTTGATGAAAAAAATCTTTATAAAAAATCAGCGTTCGCACGCCGATTACATCCGGTTCGAATTCCTCCAGTATCGCTTTTAACCCATCGTAATCATCGAAATCCACCCGCGCATGGGCAATCTTGCCTTTAATCTTCCCGCCAAACTCCCGGTTTAAATAAGTTAATAAGTACAGCAATCCCAACGGCGATTCCAGTACATCGTAAAGCATGGAATCGCCGGAGCTGAAAAACTTACTTGATTCCAGCAACAAAATCCTGAGAGGACGGGTTGTCTGATCAACCGCGGCCGGTTTACGGTTTGCCCGCGCCAGGGCCGTAACTTTTTCATGATAATCCGGGACCGCCGCCGTACCCTCAGCCGGGAATCCTACAGCCCCCGCGGCTTGCAACTCCTCCCAGGTAATTTTGAAAAAAGCCAATAAATCCGAAAATCTCTTAATATCAACCGGTAAATAACTATCGTACTTCTGGACCATCTCGTCTTCGCTCAATACCTTCATTTGCTGGGGCAATACTGCCAGTAACCGTTCTTTATTTAAAAAGTATTCATTAAAAAGTTCTGCCTGGCATTTACGGACAAATCCCTTATCAAAAGGCAGCGTATCCGGCAATTCATGGTACGCCGCGGTAAAAGAACGTTCAATGGCCGCGGCGGAAATCCCATTCTCCAGGGCCAACCGTTTCATGTCGGTACCGGCGTAAACTTTTAAAATATTCAAATTCGGGAAATGAAGCCAATGATGTTCTTTGAGGAAATTGACCGTCATCAGCGCTTCCTCTTCCGTTTCTGTAGGAAATCCCAGGATAGTGGCCACTTCCAGGATGACCTGGGGATATTTTTCGATAATATAGCCCAGGTTTTCCCGGAACCGGTCGATCTTCAGGTTCTTGCCCACCAGCGCCTGGATGCGAGGCGAGGCAGTTTCCAGCGCCATCATCAGGTTCACTGATCCCGCTTCAATCATCAAGTCGATATACTCCTTGCTCATGATGTCTCCCCGGACCCCGCCGGGAAAAAAGAGATTAATGTGCAGGCCGTGATCCAACAATAACCGGTAAAACCGGCTGCTGTTCTTGACGTTAAGATTGAAAATATCGTCCACGATCACGAAACGCCGGATACCCAGCTTATAATGAAATAAAACCTCTTCAAAAATGTTTTCAGCGCTGCGGATAATATGCTTTTTCGGCCACATCTTATGACAATACGCGCAGCGGTAAGGACATCCCCTGGAAGCCAGCAGGGGAATCGTATGTTTGACCATGGCCACGCCGATGCAGCGGTGGTATTTCCCGTAATCCACCAATGAGCGGTCCGGGAACGGCAGGCTGTCCAGGTTCGTGATTTGCGGTCGCGGCAAAGTACAGCGCGGCGTAACCCCGGCTGCTTTCTTTGCGGTGATTCCTTGTAAAGCCGAAAAGGAATATTCTTTGGCCGCCCCCGTATTGCTGAGCAGCAAGGACGCGCCGCTGTCTTCCAATATAGAAACAACCCGGTTTTGCGGGGTTCCGGGCTCGATGGGTAAATAAGCACCGCCGGTTTTTAAAGTCCCCAGTATCCCGATAATCATATCCAATGAACGCTCCAGCAGGAGCGCCACAATAACACCGGGTTCCACTCCTTTATGACTCAAAAAATGCGCCAACTGTCCGGCCCTATGATTTAAACAATTGTAACTAAGCTGCTGGCTATTAAATACCAGGGCAATGCCACCCGGATTTTTTTCCGCCTGCTCCTCGAAAAGACCGTGCAGGGTTTTCCCGCCACTATAACCCGGACCCGCGTCATTAAATACCTCCAGCAGCAGGCGTCTCTCTTCCGGCCAGAGAATATCGATTTCCTTTAATTTTCCCCCGGGATTGTCCAGCACCGAGGTAATAACCCGGCGGAAACACGCGATAAAACGTTCCACCGTTTCCCGTTTCAACAGGTGGGTGCTGTATTCGATATAAAAGTACAATTCATCGTCTACCTCAGTCACGGCCAGTCCGATATCGAACCGGGAAACCCCTCCTTCAAACCGGAAAGGCGATACTTTCAGGCCCGGCAGGTCCGCGGCCGGTATGGCAACGTTTTGCAGGGCGAGCATTGTTTCGCACAGCGGCGGCCTGGCAGTATCCCGCTTGATAACCCCGCTTAGCGACAATTGGTCAATCAATTCTTCAAAAGGATACTCCTGGTTTTCAAAAGCCTCCATGGCCCGCTGTTTCACTTCTCCTAAAAAAACTGTAAAAGACATCTCCGCAAAACAAAAATTTCGCAGCGCCAGGGTATTGATAAAGACGCCTACCATTGTTTCCAGGTCCGCATGCCGGCGTCCCGCCACTGGGGTTCCCACGATAATCTCTTCCTGGCCGCATAAAACCGAAAGTAGAATCGAATAAAGACTTAGCAGCGCCATAAACAATGTCCCGCCTTCCTTGGCGGCTAATGTCCGCAAACGGTTCACCAGCCCGGGGTCCAGCTTGAAATCAATTGCCTCTCCTGTAAATTCCTGCACCACAGGACGGGGAAAATCCAACGGCAAATTTAACTGCGTAACTTCTTCACGGAACTGCCCCAACCAATATTCCTCCTGCTTCTTTAAAATTCCCCGGCCCCTTTGCTCATGCTGCCATTGGGCGTAATCTTTGTACTGGAGCCGCAAAGGCGGTAAAACCTCTCCCCGGTAAAGGGCCATAAACTCTTTTATCAATATCCCCTGCGAAACCCCATCCGATATAATATGATGAAGGTCTACCACCATAATATGTTTCCCCGGTGTGAGTTCAACAAACCCCACCCGCAGCAGCGGCGCTTTCGACAGGTCAAAAGCACGGATTAAAGCCGAGGGGGCTCTTTTTGAAAAAACCGCCCCCTCGCCCCCCACAAAAACTTCTATTATTTCAAATTCTACCGCTTCATGGATTTTTTGCACCGGGTTCCCTTCCACCACCTGGAACGATGTCCGCAAACTCTCATGCCTCTGGAGCAATTCTTTAAAAACATGTTTCAATTTATTTTTATCAAGGCCGCCCTCCAGCGATACCGCCGTGGAAATATTATAAGCACTGCCGGTCCCCAAAAGCTGCTGCAATAAATACAACCGTTTCTGGGCAGAAGATAACGGGTAATATTCGCTGGTTGGAGCCGGTTCAATTGCGGTGAAGGGGTTCCTGGAAGCGGTTTTAATGTACCGGGATAAACCGGCAATAGACTGGTATTTAAATACCTGGGCCAGCGGGACTTTTACCCCCAGTTCCTTATGGACGCGGCCGATCATGGTAATGGCGTTCAACGAATGACCGCCCAAATCAAAGAATCCGGCGTCCCTGCCAATGCGCTCCTTTTCCAGCGACAGAATTTCCGCCCATATTTCCGCCAGTTTCTTTTCCACGCCATCCACCGGCGCATCATAATCCCTGCCCGCATTGATCTTTATCGGCAGCGGCAATGCGTTCTTATCGATTTTCCCACTGGCCGTCAACGGGATGCGATCCACCGCGATAAAATAAGCAGGAATCATATAATCCGGCAAATAACCGGCCAGGAATTCACGCAGCGCCGGGAGGGTCGGCAGCGTCAAAACATCATTCCCTTCCGCTGCGGCAGTAACTATATAGGCGCAAAGATATTTTTCATCGCCTTGCTCATTTGATCTGCTTAGTACTGCGGCTTTTCGGACATTTTCATGACATAGCAAACGGTTCTCGATTTCCGCCGGTTCGATGCGAAAACC
>JAUPLE010000320.1 GCA_030837085.1 Acidobacteriota bacterium
ATAATCCGAATTGCTCGATCTCCTTAATGATCTTCCTGCGTCTTTTGGGACCACTCTTTGTACTGGCAATGTCATATATTACCCAGATATTCATGCTTACCTGTCCTTAATGAAAATTTTTACCACCAGGGCACCAGGGTTTTTTTAATAATAATCCCCTTGGTGAACCTTTGTGCCTTGGTGCCTTGGTGGCCATCTTTATACCAGCAAAGAATTGGCAAACCGATGACAAAATGCCTGGATGGTATTTTCCCGGCTCATGTTCTTGTTGCCGAACCGTACAATAGTATCCATTGATTTTTTCCATTCCTCGAAAAGTAACCGCTTGCCTTCTTTATTTAATGTATAACCCTGGGGAATGGCATCCACCATTGCATCGCTAACCATCTTGCGACTGAATAAATGAAATACCACCTCATCGGCATATATCCTGAAATTTTCGATGATATCGAAAACCAATGAGGGTTTGCTGTAACGATCGGTATGTACAAACCCGATATAGGGGTCTAAGCCGGAAATGATGCAGGCTTTTTCCACCAGGGAATAGAGGACGCCGTAATTGTAATTTAAAAAGGCATTGAAAGGGTCCTGCGCCGGTTGCCGCGACCTCCCGTTAAAACAGTATTTCTCCGGCATACAAAGGGAAAGTATCTCGAAATAGACTTTGGCCGCGCTGCCTTCCAGCCCGATAATGGTGTTTCTCTTTTCATCCACACTGCCTTGCAACTGACCCAGTTTTTCGATATTGTTTTCCAGGGTAGAGGTTTTTTCCAGGACCAGGTCATGGAGTTTGGGTCTATTCTTGGCCAGTTCCTTGACAAACTCCACCTGGTTTTTGAGTTTTTCAATTACCCATTCAAGGGCGTACTCAAAACCTTTATCATTGGTGGTTAATTCCAGTTGTTTTCGGCGGATGGTGGTAATGGAGCCGAATCGGGAGTGCCAGAACCGGCCCACGGGATCGCCGTTCCAGTCCAGGACAACGATATCGATATTATTTTCGGCGGCCAGGTGCAGGACGGCGGTAGTGATAACGGCCTCGGTGGTAAGGATAATTCGCTCGACTTTGGCCGGGGAAACAGTGCTTTTTTGGTTATCGCTGCTGATGGCGATAAGGCCGTCTTTGACATTCAAATATGTCCCTGGGGTGGTAAAGATTAATTCCATTTAAACCTCTTGTCCTAAAATATCATCTGCTGGGGTTCTTTATACCCTGTATTTTCATCATAATAATCCGCTAACTGGTGGCGGGGAATGATGCTCAAATGTCCCAACTCCTTATAGGGGGGAAAAACGCTGCCCCCATTCGTGACCTTCACGGAAAGCGTGTAATCGTAAAACTCTTTCTTAATGGTGAGAAACTCATTCTTTCGCTGAAACCGGTCCGGCAATTCCATGATTTCCCGGAATCTCCCCAATATCCGCCCGGCCTGCTCATCCTTTTCAATAAATACCAGCTCACTGGGTATACTCTTTATTAATTGAAATTTCTCCTTGATTTCTTCATATTCCAAATGGCCGATGCTTTTCAGTAGTTCATCCGAAGGCCCGGCGGATATGGCTTCCTTTACAATGCGATAATATTCCTCCACGGCAGTCAACAAATCACTTTCACTAAATGTTTTTACCTGACGGAATAACTTCTCCGTAGGGACAAGAGATAAAGGCGCATAGATATAATTACTGTCTTTTTTGTTGGCCCCATCCTTCATCAATGAGAATATGTAAACCTCTCCATTTTCTTTGCGGCTGTTACGATTACACCTGCCGGCTGATTGGACAATGCAATCCAATGGCGAAAAATCCCGGTATACGATATCCAGGTCAATATCTACCCCGGCCTCGATAAGCTGCGTGGATACCACGATCTTGCGTCGCTTATCCTGTTTAATCATGGCAATCCGTTTCTTTCTTTCCACCGGGAGTATATTGGTTGAAAGGTAAACCAGGGTCTCTTCGGGGAACGCCTTTGCCACCAGGTGAAAGAAATCTTTACTGCTCTTAATGGTATTGAATACGATGAGAAAACTTTTATCGGCTTTTTGGCTTATCTCCTCCCTGACCAATGCAAACAACTCCTCTACGGTAATGTTATTTAAATCATTCACCAGGCTCAAGCGGTACCGGGAAAAGGATTGAAAATACCGGGTTTTATTATCCCGGTCGATAAGGTCAAAAATCTCTCCTTCAGCGGCTGAAAAAATCATGGGCATGGTGGCGGTCAGGAAAATGATCCGGCAATTGAGCACACGGGTCATCGCTTTTAATACCCTATTGATGAGTTTCCAGTACTCATAAGGGAAAGATTGTATCTCATCTAGTATGACAATGCTGTCGGCCAAATGATGAAACTTCCGCAGCATCTGGTTCTCATTGGAAATAAGCGTATTGAAAAACTGCCAGAAGGTCGTAAGGATAAACGGCTTTTCCCAGTTTTCAATAATGAACTGGCCTTTCTCACCGCTTAAGATTTCTTCATCGACGGTTATCCTGGCTTCGCTCAAATGATGATGCACCAATAAATATTTCTCATGGTCCAGCCCGTTGACGGTAAATATTTCCTTCATGATCTCAGCCGCCTGATCGATGATAGACGTAAAGGGAAACGCATAG
>JAUPLE010000321.1 GCA_030837085.1 Acidobacteriota bacterium
ATACCGGGTTCCGGCTCGTATCGCGTTCTAATGCTATTTTATCCACTAAAACTTCGAAAGGATATTCCTGGTTCTCATAAGCCTCTAAAGTCCGGTTTCGTACTTCTTTGAAGAAATCGTTAAGTACTTTTCCACCCAGTGGGAAATTTCGCACAGCCATGGTATTAACCAGCATACCTATGACATTTGCCAGATCCGCGTGGCGGCGAGCGGCAATGGGGGTTCCAATAATGATGTCATCCTGCCCACTGAGTTTCGCCAATAATACATTGAATATTGCCAGTAGAAGCATATACAGGGTGAGCCCGTCTTTTTCGGCTATTGCTTTTAAAGCAGCGGTTTCTTCGAAATCGAAAGCAAAACTCACTACATTTCCTTCAATACCTTGTATCGATGGTCTTGGATAATCGGTAGGAAGATCCAGTACCGGGAGTTCACCTGTAAATTCTTTCAGCCAATATGATTCTTGCCGGTCAATGACTTCTTGTTGCAATACCCGGTTATACCATTCCGAATAATCTTTGTATTGGAAACGCAGCGGCTCAAGGGTTTCTCCTGCCAATAACGCCAGGCACTCTTTTTCCAAAACACTTTGAGAAGTACCATCCGTGATAATATGGTGCATATCAATAATAAGAAACCGTGAGGAACCTATCGTAACCAGGGTCGCCCTGAGGAGCGGCGCGAGCTCTAAACGAAACGGCTTTGTGAATTCAAAAAGGAAAGAATTAATATCCGTTTCTCCAGGGGCATTAGAAATGTCAATGCTAAACTCTACCTCCCGGTGTATTCGCTGCACCGGCATTTCGTTAACGGTAATGAAAGAGGTTCTTAAGCTCTCATGTCTTTTAATTAATTTCTTAAACACCGTTTCCAGTTTTTCTTTTTCAATATTTTCCTTTAAGGTAATGGCAAAGGGCATATTATAGCCGGTATTATTCGTTACCAATTGCTGCAAAATATATAATCGTTTCTGGGCCGGTGATAAATCATAATATTCTCTATCTTCCACCGGTTCAATAGAGATATGGGACTCTTTATTTTTTTCTTTGATGTATTTTGCCAATTCTTTGATTGTGGGAGTTTTAAATATTTCCGCCAGGGGAATTCTCACATCGAATTCTTTATGAATCTTTGCAGCCAGGATAGTGGCATTTAATGAATGCCCACCCAATTGGAAAAAATTATCATCGATTCCGATCGATACGTGCGCTTGCCTATCCAAAACTTCCGACCACAAATCCACCAATTTTCGTTCAACATCATTCACGGGTGCTACATAATTATCACCGGCTTTCAACCCCGGTTTTGGCAGCGCTCTTCGGTCTATTTTCCCATTGGGGGTTACCGGTATTTTTTCAAGCTGTACAAAGGCCGACGGTATCATATAATCCGGCAGCTTCAGCAAGAGGTATTCCCGGTATACGGATATCTCATGCTCCCTATCGGAAACAATATAGGCACATAAATATTTATCTCCTCTTTCTTCTTGCGCCAGGACCACTGCTTCTTTTACCCCAGGATATTTCATTAATTGATTTTCGATTTCACCTAACTCGATGCGAAAGCCTCTAATCTTGACCTGGTGATCGATCCGGCCCAGGAACTCAATGTTGCCATCGGGTAACCATTTGGCCAGATCGCCGGTTTTGTAAATTTTAGCCACAGAGGACACAGAGGACACAGAGATGAATTTAATGGCGGTTAGTTCGGGATTATTTAAATAACCCCGGGCTAAGCCAATACCGGTGATGCATAATTCCCCCGGCAATCCTACCGGCTGTAATTTTAAATTTGTGTTAAGGATATAAACGTGATGATTGGCAATAGGTTTACCAATGACAGGTGACCTCCCGGGATGCGATTCTTTTTCAACCAGAGTCCAGGTTGTCCAAACGGTATCTTCAGTGGGGCCATACAAATTATATAGTTTGAACGGATATTCACGCTGTGGATAATGATTTAGTTTATCTCCCGCTGCACACAATGATTTTAGGGCAACTCCTTCATCGGGCCATATTTCAGTCAACAGGTGTTCAGCCATCACGGTAGGTTGAAATGAAATCGTTATGCAATGCTGGATTAACCAATCCCTCATTTCCCCAGGGGCTAAATGGTTTTTATCGGTAATATGGAGAGAAGCCCCGCTTAATAAGCATGGCCAAACCTCGGAAGCCATCGCATCAAATGCAGGGTTAGCTACCTGGCTCATCCGCGAATCCTGGTTTTCCTCAAAAATGCTGCGCCGAAAATAAATAAGATTTACAAAACTTCGATGCGTAATTAATACGCCTTTAGGCTTTCCTGTTGAACCGGAAGTATAGATGATATATGCGAGATTTGAGGAATCGGAAGCGAGGAAGCGGGGAAGCGGGGAAGCGGGGAAAAAGCTTGAAAGCACAAATTCCGATCTTCCGATCTTCCGATCTTCCGCTCTTCCTATCTTTATTTTTGCTCCACTATCTTTCAGCATGTAATCGATGCGCTCTTTTGGATAATCGGGATCGATTGGCAAATAGGCGCCGCCGGATTTTAATATGCCCAATAGTCCGATGATCATTTCAATGGAACGTCCCATCATTATTCCAACAATCGTACCCGGCAGGACGCCTTTTTCAATTAACATCCCGGCCAGGCGACCGGATTGCTGGTTTAATTCGCGGTAGGTCAGGCAGACAGGTCTGACATTTCCGACAAGTCCGACAGGTTGGCCAAAAACGGCAATGCGATCCGGTGTTTTTTCAACCTGCTCCCCGAACAAGCCATGAATGGTCCCGCCATTGGGGTATTCCACGGTTACGGCATTAAAATCAACCAATATCTTTTTCTTCTCTTCTTCGGATAACAGTTCGATGTCGGAAATTTTTATTAATGGATTCTCAATAACGGCATAAGCTGCCTTCTTGAAATAACCGGCAAAACGTTCAACGGTCTCCCTGTGAAACAACTTACTGCAATATCCGAAGGCCAATCTTAATTTTCCCCCAACTTCAACTGCCTCCAACGACAGATCGAACGCTGATGAAGTACGTTCGGAATTAATATCTTCTAATTTTAGTTCTTCGCCGGCCTC
>JAUPLE010000322.1 GCA_030837085.1 Acidobacteriota bacterium
CACTTGCACGTGCGATCTCAACGCTTGCATATGCGATCTCGGCACTTGCACATGCGATCTTGACACTTGCATATGCGATATCGTTGGTTACGCGTGCGATCTCAACACCTGCACATGCGATCCCGGTGGTTGCACGTGCGATCTCACCTAATGGAAGCATCTTTAACAGGGAGATTTCCAACTAACCAAAAAAAAACGTGTGGCATCTACTGAAAAAATATGCGCCATCCGGCAAAATGTGGTATACTATAATACTTAAAACCTCCGGAAGAGGTCGAAAATCCACTAAATTTAAGTGAGGTTAAAAATGAAAAAATGGTTTCTAGTCTTCATGTTAGTGTTGGCGGTCAATTGGCCCAGCGAAAGTTTCGGCTGCACAATTATCGCTGTTGGCAAAAAAGCGTCCGCGGATGGCTCGGTTATTCTTTCTCATACCGACTGCGGTCCTGATTCGCGGATTTACGTGGTCCCTGGCCGTAAATTTAAACCCGGCGAGCAAGCGCCGGTGTACTGGGGCATCCAGGACGCGGACAAACCGCTTTTAAATGACGGTGAAATTATCGGCTATATTCCCCAGGTCGCGGAAACGTATACTTATTTTCATTCGGCGTATTCCCATATGAATGAACACCAACTGGGCATCGCCGAAAGCACCATGTCCCAGCGTCCCGAACTGGTAGTCATTCGCGATAAAGATCATAAACCGAATCAAATCATGACCATCGAACAGGCACAGATTTTTGCATTGCAGCGCTGTAAAAAAGCCAAAGAAGCTGTCAAATTAATCGGCACCCTGATGACAACCTACGGGTTTCTGCCTTCCTCAGGCGATGGCTCTGAAGTCCTTGTTATCGGTGATCCCGAGGAAGCCTGGGTATTTGAAGTTTTTTCCGTGGGACCGGGATGGACCCGCGAAAGTCAAAAACTGGGTGCCATCTGGGCGGCCCAACGCCTCCCCGACGACGAAGCCACCATGATCCCCAACTGGAGCATTATTAAAGAAATCGACGACGGTGAAGACTCGGAAGGTTCTTTGTTCTCTAACAATTATATGCAAGAGGCGGTTGAGCGCGGCTGGTACGATCCTGTCGGCGAAAAGCCTTTTATCTGGCAAGAAATTTATGCGCCGCTGCCCCAGGAATATGCCACCAGTCGCTTCTGGCTGTTCCATACTACCTTTGCTCCTCATTTGAAACAATGGCCCGACCGTTCCTTGAAAGGCGATTCATACCGGGGTATCAACCAATACTACCAGTTTGTGGAGCCGCTGTCGCTTTATCCTTTTTCCATCAAACCGGAAAAGAAAATATCGGTTCGCGATATCATGGCGTTTCAGCGCTCCACCTTTGAAGGTACAATATATGATTTAACTTCCGGTCCGCAGTGGCTGGTGCCGGACGATAAAGGCGGCTTTGTCAAAAGTCCCCTGGCGACTCCTTTCCCTGGCAGTGAAATGAGGAAGTTACTCAGATTAACCAACCGTCGGCCCGTGGCGCGTCACCGTGGGCATTACGGGATGATTTGCCAGTTAAGGGGTTGGCTGCCTAATGAAATCGGCGGCCTTTATTGGGTTTACCTGGACAATCCTTATATCAGCCCATATGTCCCGATATATGCGGGGAATTTATCCACCGCCGAATGTTACAGTACCTATAACCCGGAAAAGTACGAGGAAAAATCGGCCCGCTGGGCGATTGATTTTGTGGATAACCTGGCGTTCTTGAAATTCCAGGAAGCGATAAAGGATATTTGGGCGGCCAGGAATCCGTTTGAAGAAGAGATATTCGCGAAACAGGAACAAATCGAAAAAGAGGCTTTGAATTTGCACAAGAAGAATGTCCAGGCTGCCCGGCGCTATCTTACTGATTACTCAAATGGTTTAATGAACCGAGTGCCGGGAATATACCACAACCTCCGCGATACGCTGATTGTAAAGTATACAAATAATAGGGAATAAACAAAAGCTTTTGGAAGTCCAGGAACCTTTTCTCGAAAAGGTTCCTGGCCGCCGGAGGCGGCGGTTAAGGTTGCGGCGAATCTATTGACTTTCTTTTTTCCGCTTTGTATAATGAATCTTAACAATGGTTTTCCCGGAGTAAAAAAATGATGGCCATAATTGGTATGATCGGAGTTTTGTTATCGGTGATTGTTGGGTACAAGATGCTGGATGGGAATCTCAGCATTATGTTTCAGCCGGCGGAATTTGTAATTATCGGGGGAATAGCCCTGTTTGCCCTGATCATTTCGGCCGGTAAAAATTTCATTTTTATCCTTAAAAACATCGCGGGGATTTTCAGGGTTTCCAGGGCCAACAAGAAAAACTACCTTGACCTGCTTTTGTTGCTTCATCATCTTTTTACCAAAGCCCAGAGGGAGGGATTGATTTCCCTGGAAAACCACCTGGATGAACCGGAAAAAAGCGATATTTTCAGGAAATTTCCCGGCATTATTTCCCAGCCTAAAATCATTGTTTGTATTACGGATAACCTGCGGATACTGATTTCCGGGGGTACGGCTCAGACCCTTGAGAGTCTCATCGAGATCGATATCGATACGCAGAACAAGGAAGCGTTATATCCGCCCTCTGTGATAAGTAAAATCGGCGATTCTCTTCCCGGTTTTGGGATTGTCGCCGCGGTGTTGGGGGTTACGCTGGCCATGACAAAGATTGCGGAACCGCCCGAAGTGCTCGGGCAGACTGTGGCCGCGGCGTTGGTGGGTACATTCCTGGGGGTGCTGCTGTGTTATGGGTTTGTAAATCCCATTGCCACATACCTGGAGCACCAGGTCCAGGAGGAAGAGGTTTTCTTCATCGCCATTAAGATGGCCCTGGTGGCTTTTGCCGAAGGGACCCACCCTATCCTGGCGGTGGAAGCGGGGCGAAGGGCCATTCCCACTTATGGAAGACCTTCGTTCCAGGAAATCGAGAGTGAAATTCGCAAATGGAAAAGCAAAACATAATCATTAAAAAGGTAAAAAAATACAGGGCGCGGGCCTGGAGGCCCCCTGGTGGGACATGGAAAGTGGCTTACGCCGATTTTGTGACGGCCATGATGGCTTTATTTTTACTGATGTGGATTAATTCGGTTAAGAACCCGGGGGAGAAAGCCGGGATTGCCGAATATTTTAAAGAGTATAATGTCACCAAAGGGGAAGCGGATATTAAACAGAAAATCGATACGGCCATTAAAAAGCTGAATATTGTCGTTAATAAAAGCGATAAAGAGGCCTTGAACGTCAGGGCGGTTTTTTTCGATAAAAACTCTGCCGCTGCTAAAAAAATAGTAGGCGACTGGCAGAACCAGGTCCAGTTAAAATTGTCCGATGTTTCCAACCAGGTATTGATCGACAGTACGGATGACGGCGCAATAACAATCCAATTGGTGGATAACGAGGGTGTGCCCATGTTTCCTGCCGGTAGTTCCGAGTTGACGCCCGTGGCCAAAAAAATCCTGGCAGTGGTCTGGGAGAAAATAAAAAAAGAGGATGTGAAAATTGCCATCGAGGGGCATACGGATGCCTACCAGTATGCCGCCAGCGGGAAAACCAATTGGGAACTTTCGACGGAAAGGGCGTCGGCGGCCCGGAAAGAATTGGAACGGCTCGGTTTTCTTCCTGCAAATTTAGTGAGGGTAACGGGGTTAGCCGACACGCGGCCGATTTCTAGCGATCGTTATAGTCCAAGTAATCGCAGGATCAGTTTGTTGTTGTATTATTTTACTCCGCCCAATTTCTAATCATTTATATAGCCACCAAGACACCAAGGCACCAAGTTACACCAAGGTTTTTTTCTTTTTCTTCGCGGATAAAATGAGAATTGCTGCTGAAATGCTGAAGTAGTTGAAAAAAAGCGGCAAAAAGATTATAATTGAATAGCTATGAAAAACGCAACCACCGATATACAACAGGTTAACGACAGCTTCTTTCACAAAATCTTCGACTCCCCGGAAAACGCAAGGGATTTCCTGGAACGGGTTCTGCCCCCCGGCGTAAAAAAGCATCTGGACCTTGCCCACATCGAAATCGGAGATACAAAATACGTTTCTAATGAATTCAGAAAAGGATTTTCCGATATTGTAGTCAAGACAGCGCTGAAAAGGAAAAAGGACCCAAAGATGCCTGTAGATATCTATTTTCTCCTGAAACACAAATCCGAAGGAAGGGTGGAAGTGTTGATCCAGGTCCTCAAATATATGGTTTTCGAGTGGGAAAAAGATTACAACAACGGAAAACCACCACGCCTTATCATACCCGTGGTGTTTTACCACGGCGCGGAAGAATGGAAAGTGCCCCGGGCTTTTGCCGATCAATTCGACGTCGATGACGAAATAAAACCATACTTGCTGGATTACCGTTACATCCTGTTCGATACCAATTCCTGGGACTTCAGAGATGAGAGTAATCAAGAATTGAAAAAGAACATATTTTTATTTACGGCAATGGTTTTAATGAAAGCCGCCTGTAAGAATGATCCGGAAGCAGTCCGGGAAATATTCCGTTTCTGGCACGAGAGAGGATTTACCGAAAATAAGGACATTGTACTATTCTTCATGAAGTATATTTCCCAAACCCAGGAAATAAACCGGGACAACTTAAAGAAAATATTGGACAAAAGCAAGATAGATGGAGGTGATATCATGCCAACCTTAGCTCAACAATTTAAAGAAGAGTTTAGAGAAGAGTTTAGAGAAGAATTTATCGAAACCTTAGGCCCGAAATTAAAAAAAGAAGGAGAAAAAAAAGAGAAGTATGAAACAGCCAGACGAATGCTGATGGATGATTTCTCTTTGGAAAAGGTGATGAAATACACCGGGCTCACGGAAAAAGAGATAAAAACATTGATGAATTAATTTAAGGTATTTTTTAGTCTACCATGAAAATAGCCGCTAAGAACGCTAAGTTACGCGAAGAAAAAGAGAAAAAACCTTGGTGTCTTGGCGCCTTGGTGGCAAAGTTTTCATGATCTCCGGGCGACGGCGAGCCGTCATGATTGGCTTTCCCCGAGATTTTCTTTCATAGCAAAAGATAATCCTCGAGCTTCTGCAGTAACTTTAGATAATGGCTGCCTTTCCAGAACATCTTCCGACAGGAAGGGCAATAATGAAACTCATTGGCCCATTTAAGGATTTCCCCAGGGACTAACGATTTGACCTTTCTTGCCATTTCTTGATCCGCCATGTCCATCGATTCCAGGAAGCCATTGCACCGCAGGCACCTCGTAAAGGGCGCGGTGAGTCCACGCACACCTAACCGCTGCAGCAATTCTTTCACCTGCTTCTCCGGGTCTGTACTGTATATATAAATCCCCCGCTCCACTTTGCGGCGTATCAATAACCCCCGGTCCCGGGTCAAAAGTATTAATCCCTGCTTTTGTGAAATATCCGCTAACTGGGCATCATCCCACTGCGGGTCATGCAGCGTATCAAACCCCAACAAGCGCAATCGCCGCGCAAGTTTCCACAGATGAACATCACAAATAAATTTGGGATCGCCCATTCCCAATGGCCCGGGAAGGCTTACGGGAAAAACCGTCACCCGGTCATTGTCACAAAGTATGTAAGTGATAGCAACGCATTGATCGTTAACAAGAATTTCACCGACTTCCGTATGGGGGACGCATAATGATTCCACCAGGTCTTTGACCGAACGCTTGCCTTTCCATTCGACGGTCAGCAGCCGGTTTCTCTTTTTTACCGGCAGCAGGCTGTTTAATTGGCCGTGAAAAGAGATCTCGACGCTCATGGTTTTTTCTATCCCACTATTGCCTCAGGCGGCCAGAAACCTTTTCGAGAAAAGGTTTCTGGACTTCCAAAAGCTTTTGTTTACAAGAAGTGAATCATTCACCCAGGTAGATTATCAGTTTATCATGCACCAGGACCGCCAGGTCGCGGATATTATCGCCATTAAAATCACCGGAAGCAAGATCATGGGGCTCATATATCGTTTCAGCCGTTTGCTCATTAAATCCCGCGTCCTGGAAAACTTCGAAAACCAACTCCTCTATCAACTTTCCCTCTTTGAATCCTACTAGTTCCACGGAGTTGTTATTGGCATCTAAAAGGCCGGCCATGGGACGACCCGGGCTGCCCAGGGATACGGAGAAAAGATTCCACAACGAAGGCTTTTCCATGCTGGAGACGTATTCGGCCAGGTTTTTCAAGTCCAGCGACGGGATTCCCTCTTGCAGCCATTGAATTTCCGATTCGCCCACCATTAGAATACCGCGACTGTCTTTTAAGCGCAGCGTGGCAAGGCCGGTAAGCTCTTTAACGCTGTCCTTAATATGCATCCTGGAGATTCCCCCGTCTTTCCCCGAAGAAATACGGTAAATCTCCTGGCCCGCGTCATCATATAGTAAGTAGGTCTTTTCTTCCCCGGAGCATCGACATCCGGCGGTAAAACGGGCCGTTTCCACCCCGGGGTTCAGTTGTTCCTCCACCACGAATTGACCCAGTTCACGGTCCCAACGGTAAAGCCGCGCTACATTGCCTTCGGTCACCAGGAGGGTTTGTTCCTTTTTAGGCCCCACCAGGCCCACGATTACAATCGCCTGTGGTTTGAGCGGGGCGCCTAGCGCCCTGAATTGTTCAGGGGTTAATTGGGCCAGTTTTCCTTCACGTAAACGGTACATAACGGGTTTATCATAAGGCATATAAAGCATAACGCCCCAATCGGCGGTACTCCCCGCGCCATCCAACGGGAATACGTGCATAGCCGCGGGCGTATTGCGAAGCCCGGTTTTGCGGCTTTCAAATGGGGGAGCTTCCGGCGTCTGCGCATTAAATAAATTCAACGTATAATCCAGGTTTTGATCTTTAAACAGGGTAAAAACCGTGGCATCGCCCGCGGTTGCGGCGGCCGCCGGCTCTCCCGGGGCCTTGAGGTACTGGGGAAAGGCGGTTAAGTTTTTATTTTTATGAATCGCCACGGCCTTTTCCGCTTCACTGAAAACCACCAGGTCACCCTGCCCGGTTAACGCCATGGTTTTAATGTCCCGAAGGGAATCGACGGCAATGGGCGTGAAATTTAATCCGGTTTCGCTGCCTTTGTAAAGGTGAACCTGGTTTAAGAGGGGGGCGGCGACGCAGAAATCCATGTAACCGTCGCCGTCTATATCCGCCGCTGTCCACGAAGGCGCCTGTTTCCGGCTGATGCCTTTAAGGGGAAGACGCCGGGGGATGAGTTCGTTTTCTCCATCGCTAAACAATGGTTTCGCCGCCCGGGTTTCGAAGCCGTAAAGACGTAAAATCAAGCCATTTTTGAGAATCATACCTAATTGGCACACACCGCTGCCGGTTAAATCCAATTTCTCGATGGCCCGCGCATCGGGAAGGCCCAACGCTTCTTCCCAGCCGAATTGTCCCTCGCTTTTCCCGGGCCGAACCCGCAGCGGGAGTCCTTCTTTCGGGAAATAAAGCAGGAGGTCCGGGATTTTATCCCCGTCAATATCGGAAATCATGACCTGTTGGCAGCCATAGGCGGAGAAATCCACCTCGGACCGGGTTTTAAATTCCCCCTTGCCGTTGTTTTGCAGGATTTCCGCTTTTTCCTGCCGAACCACCAGGATATCCAGGTTCCCATCGTTATTTAAATCCGCGATTTCAAAACCTTTGAGTTTGCTGGGATCCTTGATGGAGAGAGAAACAGGTTTTGCAAACGTCCCATCCGGCTGTTGAAAGTAAATTTGAACTCCTTTCTGGTCATCCAGTGTTACAATGTCGGGCCTGTTGTCGCGGTCCAGGTCGGCCACCTGGAAATCCAGGGCCCAGTTGTCCACAACAAATCCTTTTTTATCGAACCGTTCGTCCAGGGAAGGTAGTTCCTCGCCTTCAGTAACGGATTTCTTCCGGGTAAGAACCTCTAACCGGGAAACCCGGTTATCCAGGAACAGGATATCGTCCAGGCCGTCGCGGTTCATATCGACCACCCGGAGATTGGAGGTCAGGTTGGAAAATTCGAATATTTCCATGGCCCCAAAACCGAAATCCCGCTGGTTAGCGGACAGGAGACCAGTCGTAAATAATAATAAGAATAACAGCGAAATACCTTTTTTCATCTTCATTTTGTGAGTCCTTTTATTTCCCTGTTGGGTTATGGAATTCCCATATCACCACCAGTTCTTCGCCGTTGAATTGGTAGTAACTGATCCATGGGCCGAAGAAAGCTCTTAAGAATTCCGGGGCCGGGAGGCGATCAAATTTCAGACCATTCAGAAAGTCATCGAACGGACCCGGTTTGGAGGGAGGTTCCGGCGCTTCGTCGGCTTTTTCATCGCCCGCACCCGCTGGTGGCGGTTGCTGTGGTTGTGGGGGAGGTGGTGTTTGGGTTCGCTGTCCGGCGTTTTTGAGGAAATTTGCCGTCGGTTCGAGCCATTGGGTAATATCAGAGAACCCGTAGCCAATGGCATTATCAGGGACCCGTTGGATCAAGCGCGTATAAAGCGGTGATTTATAAAATTTTCGACTGGCTGCATCGTCACGGGAGCCGGTGATATAGGAACGGAGTAAACTCAAACGGCCGAATACCAGGTCGCCGTTTACAACGGCAACACCGTATGTGAGCCAGTCTACTTGCGGAGTCGTTGGGGGCTCTTCAGCGGTTTGGCCGGCGGCGTTTGGTTCGGTGGGCACAGGAGGACGGTATCTGGGCATCTTGAAACTGTAAATTTTGCACTCGTTCAAGTCCAATATCTCGCAATTCTCCTTCATCATGTTCCGCAGCCAGGAGTTTTCCGCGAAAAGCTTCGCCAGGGTTTTTTCCATGGCCATGGGATTGCGCAGTTGCCACATGAAAAGAGAAACATCCTCTACGCCATCCATCCGCGTGTAAGAAGTGAGAACAGTATCCAGGTTAGCCACGATATCCCTGCCGATATCAACCTGGAGCATTTGCCCGGCCATATTAAGTCCGGCCTGGAATTGAGCGACGGCTTGCGGCCCGAAACTTTCCATGAGGGAAGGGATTTCTTGCCAGAAGGCATGAATGTTTACCCGGGTGACCTGGTACGATAAAACATCCTCGGGTACATACCCCAGCGACAGGCCGTGGGGGATCGGTTCCTTTGAAATTAACGTCCATAGTCCTTTGTATCCGCCTTTGTTACGGACGCGCAGGTTCAGTTCGGAATGGCTGGGATTGATGACCCATTCCAGCGACAGTTTGCCGATATTATCGATCCCCATTGCTTTCATTAGCCCGGTCATAGAACCGGTTTTATTTTTTTCTTCATCGGCGTTCAGCAGCCGTTCAAAAAAGCCATCGGGCAACCATGCCTGGATACACGGCGGGCCGGAAGGTTTTGCCGGCGGTTCTTTTTTTAACTGGACAATACATTGCTCCAGCCATTGGCGGCTGCTGCTGTTTAGATAGGTATTCCCACAGAATGCGGTCCACTCGATGAGATCGTCTTCCTCCCCGCTGGTAATATCCTGGATCAATTCTACTTCCTGGAAAGTATACCGCTGGGACACGGTCTTTTCACCGAGGGCTTTGCTTTCCTGCCTGGACAAATCCAGGATTTCTTTATAATCGGCTTCGTTCATTTCAGCCAGGGCATAGAATTTACTTTTTTCTTTTTCTTCGCCTTCTCCTTTGCCTTTTTTACCCAGTTCGATGCCGAAGATCAATTCCCCTTTAAGCAGCGACAGGATTTTGCGGTTTATGTGGAGCACTTCCGCCATGGCCGATTCTTTTACTCGCGATAATAAAAGGCTTTTGATTAGGGTATCGCCCAGGACCTGGTTATTGAGAAAAGGTTTCATTTCCGGGCTGTTCCAGAGTTTGCCGTAAGAGGTATCCTCCAGGGCTTTCATGAAGTCGGCGCCGTTTGAAACGCGGATCACGATATCAACGTTCTTGTCTACCAGGTCGCTGCGTTGCAAATAGTCGGCGGCAGGAAGCCTGGGCACGTAAAATAACGCCAGGGATAGAATGGCGGTTAATAATATGGATTTGGTTTTCATTTGTTCTCTCTTTTATTTTGTAGATTTCTTTTTTACCGGGTTAGGATTGCGGGGCGGGAAGGGGTAGACATAACCGGACAGGGGGTTTGCTTCGTTATAGGCAAAGGCGTCGATATGGTCCAGTAAGAATTTAACGTGGTAGATTGGGATGGCGAAATTAAGGCCTTGCATGAACCG
>JAUPLE010000033.1 GCA_030837085.1 Acidobacteriota bacterium
CTGGAAAATTCTACCATATCCATTTTTTTTTTTCAAATTAGGAACCTGGCTATTTGGCAACAATAGAGAGGCCACCAAGACACGCCCGTACAAGGCACCAAGAGTTTTTTTATAATCAACCACTTGGTGTTCCTTTGTGCCTTGGTGCCTTGGTGGCTGTTTTAATCGTAGCGGCTTCCTTTTCTTTTCATTTTATGGTATAACGTATAACGAATAAACATGCGGGTGACATCTCGTCAATCAATGATGTCATGGCACGCATAAGGAGGATAGCAATATGACTAATATTGAATTAATGTTTCTAATCGGAGGAATACTGATATTCTTTTTCCTCATTGGGATCAGGATTATAAGACCGATGGACCGCGGACTGATCGAAAGGCTAGGGAAATATAACCGGTTTGCGCAACCCGGGTTTCACTGGATCATCCCGATTATCGATCGAATGTTCCAGGTCAATATCACTGAACGAATGATCGACGCCTTACCCCAGGAAATAATCACAAACGATAATCTTAATGCCAAAGTCGACGCCCAGGTATACTTTAAAGTCAAAGCCGACGAGGAAAATGTAAAAAAATCCATTTACAACGTAAACGATTATCAATACCAGATTGTCAACCTGGCCAGGACAACGCTGAGGAATATTATCGGTACGCTTACATTAAGGTCCGCCAACAGCGAACGGAACAAAATTAACGGCGCCTTACACGAAATCCTAAGGGAAGAAACCATGCAGTGGGGGCTTGAAATTGTAAGAACCGAATTAAAAGAAATCGACCCGCCTCGCGACGTCCAGGAGACCATGAACAAAGTGGTCAAAGCGGAAAATGAAAAAATCGCCGCCATTGATTTTGCTACAGCCGCTGAAACCGCCGCCGACGGAACCAAACGTTCTGAAATCAAAAAAGCGGAAGGTATAAGACAGGCGCGCATACTACAAGCGGAAGGAGAGGCAGCCGCCATTAAACTGGTCAATGAAGCCGCGGAGAAATATTTTGTAGGTAATGCCCAGGTACTGAGAAAGCTCGAAGCCCTTGAAATTTCCTTAAAAAACAATGCCAAGATCGTGGTGCCGTCAAATACGGAACTGATTAATGTGATCGGTGAAATGGCCGGCATTGTACCTTTAAAATAAGTAAAGTATCTACCAGCCGCTAAGAACGCTAAGGACCGCGAAGGAAAAGAAAAATTTTGCACGCTTTTATTAGCTATTAGTAAAAAATTAAAATAAAAATAGGAGAATAACATGAAGATTAAAAAATTCAACAAAGTTTTGACCTTGAACAAATCCACTGTTTCCAATCTTGATTCCGATCAAATGAATGCAGCCAAAGGTGGATATTGGTACACAGGTTTCGATTATACCTGTTATACCTGGTGCACCTGTCAGACCAATTTTTTCCATTGCAAAACCAACCTGAGCTACTGCTGCCCAATACCCTAGGCTAAATGGAGCCTGTTTTAAAGGTTTATTGTCTGAATCAATTCTTTTTTAATTTTCGATGCTTCAACAAAGGGGACTGATTTTTCAGTCCCCTTTTTTATTTGACCCGGCTAAGCAACTGCTCTTGCAGTTTTTCCATTTCTCCTGAATCTGTCTCGTGATCGTAACCGCCCAGATGTAGAATCCCATGAACCATTAACGTCAAAAGCTCCTCTTCCAGCGTTATATTGTTTTCCTTTGCCTGCTCCCCGGCAATAGGATAACAAACAAAAATATCTCCCAGGTAAAATCCTTCTTCCGGGACCTCTTCATTAAAGGGAAAACTCAACACATCCGTAGGATAATCCCGCTGCAAATACCGGGAATTCAATTCCTGCGCTTCTTCTTTTCCCCCCAACTTGATCACGATATTCCCCTCGATCTTCAACTCCTTCACCACCCGCTCCAATTTTTCCAGGTAAAACTCCTGTTCTACCTTAAACTCATCATCATTTATTGTTATCATTTCTCTATACCTTCTTAAATGAATTGTTTTAATCTGTGTTAATCGTCAATCCGAGTAATCCGTGGACGTGGAACGTTTTTCTTTTTCTTCCTTATCCGTATCTTTGAAATCGAAACCCGGGTAAGAGACCCTCATGTGATAGATAGACGATAATTTCCGGTGGAAACTATTGGCGATAATATTCAGGGCTTTAAAGGTAAGGCCTTCGCATTCATCGAATTGGTTCTCATCCATATTGGCATTAATAATCATGCGGATGACGTTTTTAATTTCCTCGTCCGTGGGTGAAGCCAGGCTTTTGGAGGCCGCTTCCACCTGGTCGGCCAGCATAATAATAGCGTTTTCAACATTTTTCGGTTTATCGCCCTCGTAGCGGAAGCCTTTGTCGTCGAAACCATCGCTTTCCACTGAAGACATCTCGCGGGCTTTATCGTAGAAGAAGCGGACGACTTTCGTGCCATGGTGCTGGAGGATGGATGAAGTCACTGCATCCGGGAGTTTTAACTTTACCGCCTGTTCCAGGCCGTCCGGGATGTGGGCGATGATGTTTTTGGAACTATCCCGCGGGGAAAGATTATCATGGGGATTCTTATAGACCGTATGGTTTTCGGTAAAGAAATGGGGGTGGTCGATTTTGCCCAGGTCATGGTATAGGGCCATTGCGGTTACCAATTGAGGAGAGAGGTCCAGGTCCAGGGCCGCGGTTTCCGCCAGCGAAGCCACCATCTGCGAATGATGATAAGTACCCGGCGCTTTTTCCAACATCTCCCTGAAAATGGGGAGATTCAGGTTTGTCAATTCGATTAATTTTAAATCCGTTACCAGCTTGAATATCGTTTCCCAGAGCGGGATAATAAACGCAGCCAGGAGTGTGGCAAACACAGCGGCCAAAAAACCCATGGACAGGTCTGCCGACAGTCGCTGCGGTGTAAAATCGGGTTTTGTCAAATTAAACACCAGGATCATCAGCACATTGAGGGGCAGGAGTCTTAGAATTGCTGCCTTGATAACCGGTGAACGCTTTAATCGCTGGTAATATTCAATCCCGAAACTAATTCCCAGGTTCCCGACCAGGATAAATAAAGCGATTTTATAATCCCACTGGCAAACAATGCCCCCGATGATCATATTAATAAACGAAAAAATCACTGCGCTGTGGAGGTTAAAAATAAAAGCCATGGCCAGCGCCCCGAAACCGAAAGGAATGGCAAAGAAAATACTCTCCATATCATAATTGACTTCCACTCCCAGGTTCCTCACGATAATGGGAAAAAGAAATATCGAAACCCTGTATACGATAGCGCTGACAATCAAGGTAGCGCCCATTACCTGGAAGGTTTTCCCGGAGTTTAACCCCCCGGATTGCCAGACTTTAAAGAATTTGCCGCCGAAAAGCGCCAGCATGGTTAAAAATGCCAGGATGAAATAGAAACTCGAAAACATATGTTCGCGTTTTTCTTCGGCATAAGCGATCAATTTCAGAATTTTTAGGTCTTCCGGTTTTAGTTCATCCCCCTTTCGTAAAATAACCTTCTCCGCTTTCAATTTAAGCACCACGGGATTGACTGAAGCGGCTGCCAATTGTTCCTCTTCGCCGGTCAGGTTATTGGAAAAGGATATACTGGGTTCGATAAAGTCCTTTAATATCGAAGCGATGAATTCCGCGGTTTTGGAGGGAACTCGCTGTTCTCCCAGGAATTGGACCAGGGCAGTTTCCACTTTTTTCAGGTCGTAAACCTCATCCAATTTTATTGTC
>JAUPLE010000323.1 GCA_030837085.1 Acidobacteriota bacterium
AGACGTTGGGTCTCACAAGATTGCGGGTCCTTTCATATCATCTCCCGGCTTACCGGGAGCAACAACCTCTTTACCATCGAGGAAAAAGAATATCTACTCACCTTAATGGAACGACTGGCCGCTGGCTTTTTTATCAGCATCCATGCTTTCTGTATCATGAGCAATCACATCCATATTTTGGCCACAGGCATGGAATTGGAAGCCCAGGAGGCAACATCGGAAGAACTCCTTCGCCGCTATAAGCTGATGTTTGGAAAAGAGCGACAGAAGGGGACAGCCAAAAAAAGAAGTGCACCCACTTAAAAAATGGGGATTACCAGAAAGAATCTCTATTGACTTTATTTTTCCCTCTTGCTACCATTTCCCCAGCACAATTGGAGGTGTAAAATGAAACCGGATATCGAGATCGCAAGGGAAACCAAATTAGAAGACATTGAAGTCATCCGTGAAAAACTGGGCATTGCCGATGATGAGTTCCTGCCCTATGGGAGATATAAAGGTAAAATAACCCTGCACGCCCTGGAACGGTTAAAAGATAAAGAAAATGGGAAATTAATCGTGGTGACGGCTATCACCCCCACTAAATACGGCGAAGGAAAAACCACCACTGCCATCGGTTTATCCATGGGCATTAACCGGATTGGCAAAAAATCGATGGTCACGCTGCGGGAGCCATCGTTGGGGCCGGTTTTCGGCGTAAAAGGCGGGGCGGCCGGCGGCGGTTATTCCCAGGTCCTACCCATGGAAGAAATCAACCTCCACTTTACCGGCGATATCCATGCGATTACCACCGCCAATAACCTGTTGTCGGCATTTATCGGCAACCATATTCATTATTCCAATGATCTGCGCCTGGACACCCGGAAAATATACTGGAAACGCGCAATAGATATGAACGACCGCGACTTACGCAGCATCGTGGTGGGGCTGGGGGGCAAAGCGCACGGCTACCCACGGGAAGATCGCTTTATCATCTCCGCGGCCTCGGAAATTATGGCCATCTTAACTCTCTCAGAAAATATCAAAGATTTGAAAAATCGAATGTGCAATATATTGATTGGATTCAGCCGCAATGACACGCCGGTTTATGTGGGACAACTTAAAGTGTGCGGGGCCATGGCCATGCTGCTGAAAGACGCCATTAAACCCAACCTGGTGCAAACCATCGAACATACCCCTGCCCTCATCCACAGCGGCCCCTTTGCCAATATCTCCTTTGGAACCAACAGCGTCGTGGCCACCAAACTGGCCCTAAAACTCAGCGATTATGTGGTAACCGAAACCGGTTTCGGCGCAGACCTGGGCTTTGAGAAATTCGTGGACCTGGTTTCACGGGTGGCGGGTTACAAAATCCATGCGGTAGTAATAGTGGCAACCGTACGCGCCCTGAAACACCAGGGAAGCGGCGAGGATTTGAACGCCCTCAAAACGGGCCTGGCCAACCTGGGAAAACATATCGATATTGTAAAAGGTTTCGCATTAAAACCAATTGTGGCTATTAATATTTTCCCCGATGACAAAGAAGAAGAATTAATCCTGGTGAAAGAATTTTGCAGCGCTAAAGGCGTGGAAGCAGAGAAATGCGAAGGCTTTGCCGCGGGAAGCATGGGAACGGCCGCACTGGCTGAAAAAGTTGCGGCCGCTGCCGACGCCGCGGATGGGACTTTTACCCGGGCCTATGAACCGGAAGACCCGGTGGAAGTGAAAATAGAAAAAGTGGCCGCCAAAGTCTACGGCGCGGATGGAGTTATCTTCTCCTGGGACGCCAAACATAAGTTGAAATTGATTAAAAAATTGGGGCTCACTCATTTACCTGTTTGTATTGCCAAAACTCAGCTCTCTTTATCGGATAACAGCGATAAACTAAATGTGCCCACGGGCTGGCGATTAAATGTCAATGAGATCGAGATTGCCGGCGGCGCGGGGTATTTGGTCCCGATTGCCGGGGACATCATGCTGATGCCCGGATTGCCCAAATCCCCTTCGGCGGAGTTCATCGATATCGATGATACCGGCGAGAATGTGACCGGACTCTTTTAAAATAGGGAGTGTTGATTCTTATACTCCGATCTTCACTGATCTTGCCTTTAAAGGATGGGACACCAGCTTGAATAAATAAATACTCAGCAAACCTTTCATGAATGCTTTTACCTTACTGCTGCTTCCTAAACACCTCCGGCAATAGGGGTGTGTTACCCTGAAATGTTGAAATCCTTCTCTAACCTCCTCTGCCTTTTCCGACAGGAGAAGCGACGTCAATGAACGATTCTTGAGGTTTCCCAGGCAGGTTGCGCCATCATAATCCGCGCAGCATATGGTTACATTACCGTTACTCAACACCCCCACATTATTAAGGGCATAGCCGCAATAGCCTATTTTCGAGGGGACAACACTCTTTGCTGTAAAAGCATTTCCCCAATCCATGAACATCTGGATGTAAATGCGAATCTGTTCATCAATGACCACTTCTTTGGGCCGGTTACAGTTTATTTTAGCCAGGGAGCACAGGATCTTTTCCCCGGGGATGTCACGGCCGATGGCTTTGTATATGTCCCGGATAACCGATAACAGTTTCGCTTTGAAACCGCCCTGGGTCGGTCCCATTTCCTTGTTTTTATCAATATTAAAGTATTTTTTCGATGATGGATTCATCATGGACAGCATAACTTTGGTATTGCCGGGAGTGTGTTTGATCACTCTCAATCCTTCCAATATCCTGCTGTAATAGTCGCGAAATTCAATCTTCGAGCCCCTGGACAAATGGTCTTGTTCGTTGGCGCCCTCAAGGGAGATTGACAATTTATCGACTTGAAGTTTAACCAGGCTGCGGACGATTTCCCTGGTGAGCAGCGCCCCATTGGTGGTTACTAATAATTTAAGGCCTTTACTTTTCACATAGCTTACGGCATCGAGAAACCTGGGATAGAGGAGCGGCTCTCCAAGGACATGGAAAGCGATCCAGTCGCTAATTTTCTCTTCCGCGATTTCATCGACGGCTTTTTTTAGCAATGAAAATTCCATGTACTCTTTTTTTCTCGTAGAATGATCAATGGGGCAAAAATCGCATTTGAAGTTACAGATATTGGAAAGTTCCAGGTATACCCGATCGACTTTTTTCATTCGTGAGCCCGTGAAAAGGGTGGCTTGCGCGGCGCGAAATTCTTGTTTTTTTCTCATATTCATTTTATTACCTCCGGGGGATATAATAAATCGCAATTGTCTTGGAGACACAGGGCCGAAAGTCCCGTTTTTAAAAAAAGGACTTTAGTCCCCCGTTTACTTTCTCATTGAAATCTGCTATAAATATGACATGAGTTTTATATCATTGGTTTACTATTTTTTATCGTTGGCCGCATCAGTCATTATGATTGTTATCTCTCACAGACTGCTTAAAAAATACGGTTATAAATTTCTCAATTTTTATTTTTTATACGTGGTTTTCTATTATGTATACGGCTTTTTGACTTTCACCAGTCGTCTGATTTTATCACGGATATTCATAGAAGCGCCGGATATGCTTAATACGGCCAGCCAGGTTATTGGGGCTACCGCACTGCCGGTGTTGTTTATAAGCCTCTTCTTTGCCATGAGCTGGATCCGGGACCTGACAGGGAAACGTATCCCTATTCGCTTGAAAACGATCTATTGGACGGTCCAGTCAGTATTGCTGGCGGCGTTCCTCTACGGCGTGGCAAACCTGGAGAAAACCAATGATTTCAGCCTGGCCGGCCCGATTTTCGAGGTAATATCAACGCTGGAAATTTTAATTATCCTGATCATCCTTATACAAACTTATCTCTATGCCAGGTCCCAAACGGACGTAAACAGGAAACGATTGGCCATGAATCTCGCTCATATGTACCTGGCTGGTTTTGCTTTAATGGTTGTTTTCGGGAAGTTTATCCGCATCCCGTTTTATATTTATCCTGGAGAATTGTTTTTCCAGGTCGCGGTTACTATTTTATTTTTCTCTTTGAATATCCCTCCCCTACTCTACTTATACTTTTTTCTCAAAAAGCACCACGGGGAATGGGTAACCCATGGTCCGGAACCGGCGAGATTGCGGGACTTTTATACGCGGTATGATATTACCGGACGGGAAGAGGAGATCATCGACCTGCTTATGGAAGGAAAAACCAACGAAGAAATCGGGGATGAGCTTTTCATTTCTACCAAAACGGTTAAGAACAATATCTCTACTATCTATAAAAAAACCGGTGTTAAAAACAGGGTTCAATTATCCAATTTGCTAAGAGGTGAATAATAAAAATAGGCCAACCTGTGCAGCGTGCAGCCATTTTGAGGTGAAATCATGTCGGAAAAGAGCAAACATTTTCATTATGGAGAGGATAAATTAACGGCCGGTGTCGCCCTGGAAATCGTTCAGGGTCTGCGCAAAGGCGTCATTGCCGATAAAGCCGCCAGACGCATCGACGCCAGTAGGGACGCGGTACAAAGCATCGTGGAACGGGGAGAAACCGTGTATGGGATTAACACGGGTTTCGGCCCATTATGTACCACGGTGATTTCCCCGGGAGATACGAGGCAGCTTCAATACAATATTTTAAAGAGCCACAGCGCCGGGGTGGGCGAGCATGTCCCCGCCGAGATTGCGCAGTTGATGATGGTTCTCAAGGTGCATGCCCTGGCAAAGGGGTATTCGGGTATTTCCCGGGCCACATTGGAGCGGATCATATGGCACATTGAGAATAAGATTACGCCTATTGTTCCTTCTCAGGGTTCAGTGGGGGCGTCGGGCGACCTGGCGCCGTTGGCGCATCTTTTTTTACCGCTTATCGGTCTGGGGCAGGTGCTTTACAACGGCGAAATTGTAGAAACAAGGGTGGTATTACAGCACTATGAGTTAGAACCTTTGGAACTGGGTCCCAAGGAGGGGCTGGCTTTAATAAACGGCACGCAATTTATTGCTTCTTTTGCGGTGAAA
>JAUPLE010000324.1 GCA_030837085.1 Acidobacteriota bacterium
TTGAATTTGGTAAATACCGTCAACAGGGAAACCATTTTATTGTTTCGTTTTTCCGGTATATCGCCGTGGGTTTTATAGACCCAATCACCGATCAATTGGGGGATGGACTGGACTTCCTGGGGGCCGTCGGCAATACACAGCAGCAGGGAAGTGATTTCATTTTCATACGAATAGCGGTCGAATAGAAAGGCAATTTTTCCCCTCAAGAACACCTCGATGTTCTCATGAATCGAATCCCCCGCGAGATTGGCCAAAGGAATTTTTTTCCGGGAACGGGCGCCGGGGAAATCCAATAAATCGATATGGTTGAAAAATGACCGCGACGGCTGATTGCCGAGTTCCGGGGGGAGGATCATGGTGATTTCGGCGATAAGGCCGGTTAGCAGGCTTTTGGATAAGGAGGCCGTGCACCCGGTACTGCCGGTTACGGTGACGGCGCCCAGGGTGTCCTTGTCCTGCTCCAACAGGCGATTGATCACCTGGACGTCGATGATGGTATTGGGGGTCACGGTTCCTTCCCGGTTGATCTCCTTGGGAACGAGGGCATCGAGACCACAGCGCGCCTCCGGGGCGAAACCCAGTGCTTTTAATCCGCACGAGAGTTTATTAAATAATTCGGTAAGCAGCGGGAGTTTTCCCCACAAGAGATGAAACACTTGCCACCGGTCCTCGCTTTTTAACCGGGGCGCCAGGTCGGCGATATCCTCCCAAAAATGAATCCGGGTTAAGTCCCGGATCAATATCTGGTCATTAAAATTCTGGGTTAAATATTCTTTGAGATCGTAGATGTCGTCTTCATCCATACCGTCCACGGGTTTGGGGGAATCTTTCGGCTGGAGGTTTTTAAAAAGCTCCTGGATTTGTTCGCGGTTTATGTCATCCTGCCGGTCTTTTATGTCGGAGAGATAGCCGTTGGTTAGAATTTTTACGATGTCGGTCTGGCTCAATAATCCCAGGAAGAAGGGGGCGTCCCCGGGATGGTGGTTATTATCGATGGTGAAACGGGTGACCAACCCGGTGGATTCCCTGCCGCCGCTGGGATTAATGTGCTTGATGAAATCGATTCTTTTGTTTTCTCCCGGGACGATGATTTCCAGGGTGTCCGCGCCCGGGAGTTTTGCCATATTCGAGACCAGGTAAGATTTTCCCACCTGGCTGGCGCCGAAAACCGCAGCGCAGGGTTTGCGTTGGGCGGCCCGGTGATAGCGCCGGGCTAAGCGTCGATAATTCTTTAAACTGTTTTGGGCGGCCAATTGTCCCCCGGGAAGGGATAAATACCGGCCCACCCAATCCATTGCCTCATCGATGGTGCTCTCCAGCGTGACACAATCCCGGATGATTGTTTTATTGTCATTTTCCAACATCATGTGTCTCCTTATTCGACCATTTATCTTTTTTTACTGGGTGCTGACCTGGGCGTACCGGACCGTTTGTCGGGTGGTCTTGCGAATTACGGCAAACGAAATTCCTTCTTTAATCGTAGTCCCGCCGGTTTTTGGGACAACATGGACAGCCGGGTCCACCTGCCGGGTTTCTTCGGGAGATAGGAATTCGTAGGTGGTCAATTCCCGCGAAACTATTTTTGCCAGTTCTTTCAACAGGGGACGCCGCTGGGGAATGAAAATCCCGGATACCCGGCTTAAAAAGCCTGTCAAGGCATCGTAAAGCATGGAAAGCAGCTCTTCCTCCGTATCATATTCCCGGTGCGGCATGGGTTTCAAATCCGCCCATCCCCGGCACCAGCGCACCACAAATAATGAGGTATTCTCTGTTGGATTTTCCAGGGCTTCGTGCAAGAGTTCCATGATTGAATTGTTTTTTCCCGTTTCGTTATCGATAAAATTCTCTATTAATATTTTTAACGGTATACCGACACGGTATTGTTGTCGCATTTGATGGAGTTTGAAAATCGCGTCGTCCCGTTCACCCGTTATTTGCCGCACCTGGGTGAATTGTTGGCTCAATCGCTCCTCCAGGGTTGTATTTTCCTGCCTGAGCCGCTGAACTCCGGCTTCAAGTTTATCGATGTTTTCCCGGATGTTTTTTCCCATCGCTAAGATACAATCGTAAGAAAGCACTGTTTTTAATGCATTGACCACCCAATCTTCCAACGGCTGGAAAGAAGTGTTGTCTAAAGCCGGTAATTGGAAATTGGGATTGTCTTTGATATGTTGGAATATCTCTTTACCGAAAAAATCGATCATCCATTGGGCAATCTCTTGCACCGAGAGCAATTGCCCGTGGGGCTGCCCCTGTTTATTTTTCTCCCCGGCGTCGGTTTCCGTTTCAACATCGGGGGTTCCAACGGTTTTGCCGATATGAATTGCCGTATTGGCGGAAATAGGAATAGGGGGGGCGCTTTGATTATCATCGATCCGCTTCGTAATTAATCCTTTTTTTTCACTCATCATTCATCACTTATCATTCATCATTCATTTTTTTCATTAAAACCGGGGCAACACAAAACTGCCCGTGTCCAGCCAATGTCCCTGTTCATCCACCAGGGTTTGTAGGGAAATATTCAAATAATCGCCGGATAGGGTTTTCCCGTCGATATCGACAATCCGCTGCGGTTTAGGGAGAATGGCTTCTTTATCGCGCTGCGAGCGGCGGATAGTGACTTTCAACGGCAGCCGGTCTTTCAGTTCCCTGGCAATGTCTAACGATGAGTAATTGATTTTATACATGGGAGTGGCGATCCAGCGGTCCGAATTCATTTGCCGCATGCCGATCAGCATGGGACCGTTAACATCAA
>JAUPLE010000325.1 GCA_030837085.1 Acidobacteriota bacterium
GACCCTGGAGAAATTATCGGAGCAGCCCTTGCATGAACAGGGGAAACCCATAAAAGACCTTTCTTTTATCGATGAAGGCCGGATCGTTTCCGGCAGCCTTGATAAAACCATCAAGTTGCTCACCTTTAGCGCTGAAGGGAAACCTGTCGGTGATGTAAAAGAGTTTAAAATGACCCTTCAATGCCGGGGGATGAAAATCGATGGGGTAACCCGTGAAAAAATAGAAGGGAAAAAACTCGGGGAATTAATAGGCAAAGCCGCGCAAGTCCAGTAAGGCGTCAGATTTGGAATGAGAATCATTGGTCCACGGGTTACACGATTACACGGATTAACACGGATTTAAAAAACGTAGGGGGGCGCGCCCCTCGTGTGCGCCCGATACATGTTTTATACATCCCGTTTTTTCTTTAAATCTGTGCTAATCTGTGTAATCGTAGAACCAGTGGGCGAGTGTTATTGTAGCCGCAGTTAGCAACTCGCCTCATCATGATATACCATGCGGTTCCCACAAAAGATCAAAATCAATTTTTTAAGGATCGTTGGCCCAATGGCTTTTTGAAATTTCTCATCCCGGCCGTAGCGACTTAATTGTGTTTCCGCCTCTTTTTTCAGAGCTTCTATTTTTTGGGGGTCTGCCGGTTCATCGCCCGACGGTTTGATATATTTCAATTCCAAAAGGTAAGAATATTTAATGGCCGGGAACTGGAGCAGCATCGGGACCAATGCCAGGTCGGCGAAACCCTGGTTTAATTCTTTTTCCGTATAGACAATATATAATGAATTCAAACCCAGGTATACATTCCAGAAAACTTGCAGGGCTTTTTCCCGGTCGATTAAATCCCGTATGCCCAATGATGCTTCCATGCGACCGGCAATGAACTCAATAAAGGGCTGCCATTTCCCTGATATGGCAAAATCCTCCAATAAATTACCATACGTTAACATGTCCAATGAAAATAGTTTGATATCTTCATAGGTATCCCTGATAAAATCGTAAAACAACCGCTTGACGAATTCATTGGGAATAGTAAGGACGATTTGCCCGGTGAGGGTTGTTTTATTAATGGTCAATAAACCGAAATAAAAAAGCAGGGAAAGGAAATTTCCGGGTTTGGTCAATGCTTCGGCAGGGAAACCGGATTGGATGTGCGTGATGACCTGACCGGTTTCCAGGATTTGCCGGAGTTGGGAAAAATTCCCATTGACCGTGGGGGTGCCTTTTTTATCGATAATAATCAAATGGCGCAGCTTTTTATAATCGAACATGGCATTCCGGTCGATCAGGTCATTGGGTATCTGGGAGTTGACCATATATTCTGCCAGGAAGTATAAAACATGGACGGTATTAAAAAGATATTGTTCAGCATAAATCGAAAACCGGTAATGGTTATACCAGAGACTCATGATCTCCATTAACTCAGGGGTAGAATGGCGAATTTTCCGGGTTTGCCGGTAGTATTCGATCATGGTTTCCACTTCTTTTTTTGTAAAGCCCATGATTTCGTTGAGATCGGAATGAAGCGATATATTCGTACCGATATTAAACCCGGAGGTAACATCGTCCATGGTAACGGGAGACACGCCGGTCATGAACAGGCGGGATATGGGGGAATCCATATCGGTGGTTCCCCATTTCAGTACATTAAAAAAAGCACGGAAAAAGCCCTCCCCATGGGTTATTCTTTCGAATTCCTTTTCCCTGGATTCCGATAGAATGGTATTGGCAAAATTATCATACTCATCAATGATGACGTATAATTTTTGCTTTTTCCTTTTACAATACTTCAAGAGTGTTACCATCAATTCCGGGGCGCTTTTTCTTAAGTCAAATTCAGCTTCCGCTTTATTAGTATCAATATCCAGTTGTTTTTCATATTTCATAATGAAATCGGAAACAGAATCTTTGATATAATTTGTAAAGGCTTCTTCAACTCTTGAAAGCTCGGGATTGACCGCGGAAAAATTCAGTTTTAAAATCATATACCTGTTTTTTTCTTTGGTGGGGTTTTGACGGATATCGGTGCCGCTGAAAAGGGAATCGAAACGGTCTTTAAGCGCGATGTCGTAATAAGCTTCCAGTATGCCCAGGAACAGGGATTTCCCGAAACGCCGCGGGCGGATGAGGAATAAGTAACTTCCTTTTTTTTCGATATCACGGATAAAACGGGTTTTATCCACATAATAAAGATTTTTTACTCTGAAATCATTGAAATCGGAAACCCCATAGGAGATTTGTTTTAGCTCGTGTATTTCGTTCATCATGAGTTTATAATATCCCAACGGATTCTTTTTGTCAATTGTTCTCAATGGACGAAAGTTTTGATCAAACTTTTCAGCAATTCTCATTTTGTCTTAACACATTCAGCTATGTTTTTTTGTCTTAGTCCGTGTTTGTCGCCTGTCTGTGGCTAAGTTTTCATTCGTGGAAATTCGTGTAATTCGTGGGCCTGCTTTTCCCATTTCCATTTCTGCCGTGGCCATGTTTACATCTGCCGTCGTCGTGTTTGCGTCTGCCGTGGTCATGTTTTCATCTGCCGGCGTCGTGTTTAAGTCTGCCGTGGCCATGTTTACATCTGCCGGCGTCGTGTTTGCATCTGCCGTGGCCGTGTTTACATCTGCCGGCGTCGTGTTTGCATCTGCCGTGGCCATGTTTACATTTGCCGGCGTCGTGTTTAAGTCTGCCGGGGCCATGTTTAAAAGTGCCGGCGTCGTGTTTACATCTGCCGGGACTATGTTTAAAACTGCCTCAGGCATTTCCAAA
>JAUPLE010000326.1 GCA_030837085.1 Acidobacteriota bacterium
TCTCCCTCTTGCTTTTCTGATTTCAATGTGGTATTCATTATACTTAAAACGTGGAACTTCTTGATGCAGAGGCGCATTGACAGCCAACTTTAGTATTAAAAGGAATTTCAAATGAGTATTATTGAGAATCATAGTACAAGGCAGATTGTCCCGGAAGGTTACGGCGATTTTTTAAAGTGCCTGAAACAGAGAATAAAAGAAACTCAGTTAAAGGCAGCGATTGCCGCAAACCGTGAATTAATTCTTCTCTATTGGGATATAGGCCGACAGATACTGGAAAGTCAAGATAAAGAAGGATGGGGGACAAAAATAATCGACCAATTGGCTGTTGATCTTGAACATGAATTCCCCGATATGAAGGGCTTTTCGCCGCGTAATCTTAAATACATGAGAAAATTGGCGACTATCTACCCGGAGATTCAAATTGTGCAACAGGCTGTTGCACAAATTCCATGGGGGCATATTATCCGTTTAATGGAGTTAGTAACCGATACAAAAGAGCGTGATTGGTATATTCATAAAACCATTGAGCACGGCTGGAGCCGCAGTGTTCTTGTTCATCAAATCGAAAGCGGGCTTTATCGGCGCGAAGGAAAATCGCTCACCAATTTTTCTACGACACTGCCAAAACCGCAATCTGATCTTGCTATCCAAACTTTGAAAGACCCCTATGTTTTTGATTTTCTTACCATGACAGGAAAATATGACGAATTGGAGCTTGAAAAAGAGTTGGTGAAGCAAATAACTCACTTTTTACTAGAGATGGGCGCCGGTTTTGCTTATATAGGCAGACAGGTTCCTCTGGTAGTGGGAGAGCGGGAATTTTTCATAGATTTGTTGTTTTATCATACACACTTGCACTGTTACGTGGTTGTGGAATTAAAAACGGGTGAATTTGAACCTGAACATGCCGGTCAGCTTAACTTTTATATTAAGGCTGTTGACAATCAATACAGACAGGAAGGAGATCAGCCGACCATCGGTATTTTGCTGTGCAAAAGCAAAGATAAACTGGTTGCCGAATATGCCTTGAGCGATATTCATAAGCCAATCGGTGTGTCGGAGTATCAGCTTAGCCGTTATTTACCTGATAATTTAAAAAGTAGCCTACCGAGTATTGAAGAACTAGAAAGGGAACTTGCCGGATTAGGAAACTATGAAGCGCAAGGTGACAAATAACCGGGTATTCCAGGAATCCTGACTCCTTTTTTAGCCGCGAAGTTCGCGAAGAACCGCGAAGAAAAAGAAATGTTTTTTCCCACTCTTTCGTTGCCGGATTCGGAGCCTTGTTTTCTTTTTTTTCATCGTTCATCGTTCATCGTTCATCATTTCATTCACTCTCACCTTGTGCTATTCAAAAACTTTACCACCAAGACACCAAGGCACAAAGGAACACCAAGAGGGTTATTATAAAAAAAAACTTGGAGCCTTGGTGCGCCGCATTGAGGTAGAAAGTAGCGGTTTGATTCATCAAACCCGAAAAATGAACAGCCTGTGCTCTTGTGCGCCTGTACGCCTGTGCTGGGCTTGATAAATCAAGCCCCTACTTGAATAAAATCGGGAAAGCATTTATAATAATAGCGTGAATACGAAAAACCCAGACAGTTGAAAAAAAAGTAAAATAGAAGTATAATTGCCTGGAGGTAGAAAATGAGAAGCAAATCGATTTCAGTAAGCTTTGATGATGAAACATATCAAATTGCCGAAAGATTGGCAAAACTCTCAAATATATCCATACCTGAGATGATAAAAGAAATGATAAAGAAAAAGGGGCATACCTCCGACCATAAGATATCCAGGGGAGTCAAAAAAATCAGCGGTATTCTAAAAACCGATAAAGACTATAAATCCCTGAGAGATATGATTATAGAGGAAAGAATAGACCGGTATGAAAGTCTTCATTGATACCAATATCCTCCTTGATGTACTCACTGGAAGAGAACCCTTTTACGAAAATTCAGCCATTATCTGGAGTATGGTGGAAAAGGAACTTGTAAAGGGGTATATCTCAGCCATATCCGTCAATAATGTTTATTATATTGTCAAAAAACAAAAGGGCCAAAGCGAAGCAGAAAAAGTGGTAGACAAAATACTGAAGGATTTTAAAGTAATATCATTGACCTATGAAATATTAAAACTTGCAAGAACCATGAAGGAAAAAGATTTTGAGGATATAATCCAGTATTTTTCCGCATTACAAACAGGAGGTGATTTTATTATCACAAGAAATACGAAAGACTTTCCCAAAAGAAAGCTCGAAGTCGTCGATCCTGGGGAATTTATCGAAAAATTCGATGAAATGCAGAGAGGGTAGGATAAATTCCTCCCTCCCTTTCCAAAAACTCAAAAATGTATTATCATATCATTTCATACTAAAAACCAAGGTGAAGGCGGGGACATACAAGAAAATCTCCCCAAGAGACGGCGCACCAGGTTTTTTTCTTCGTGTGTTTTCGCTTTTTCAGGGTGTCGCCTGTTCTGCCGGGACCTTAGCGGCTAAAGTTCTGTGTTTCCCGTGTCTATCCGTGTTGCCTTTTTGTCCGTGGCCTTTTTCGCCTGTCATTCGTGGGCCGGGTATATCTTTCATTAACAGTTAACCATTAACAATTATTCCTCTTTAAATGAGGGTGGCCGGGAGGATAATTGTCAGAACCGGGATGAGTGGGATGATTTGGATGATCTGGATGCTTTTAAGCCATTATCCTATGCACCTGGTTCAGCTTTTAAAGCATGCTTTAGGATGTTGTCATCAGCGGAGATCGAAAGGAGTGAGGCCGGTTCGTTTAGCAATGCGGGCAGCATTTTGGGACCAATCTCTTGCCCATCATGAAAGGCGAAAACAAAATCTGGCCAGCCATTCCGGGAAAGAACTCGATGGGATGTCCCTGCTTGACGTTTTATCTTCCAACCTATCCTCAATAAAGC
>JAUPLE010000327.1 GCA_030837085.1 Acidobacteriota bacterium
ACTATTGTAAGTAGTATTTGGGAATATTACCGGGGGACCTTTTGAAAACTCTAATAGGTCCCCCGCGCCGCGGGGCCTTGGACCCCTGTAAAATTTTTGTTTAGTTTCTTTAATTATTATTGTTTCTTCTTGTTTTCCGATTATGCGCCGCGCCGGTAAACGATGGCTACCAACGTTTTGTCATCGCCACCCATATTGATCGATAACCCGTAAGGACGATCCCCGGGTATTTGAATCTGCGCGTCGCCGGCCGCGCCGGTTAACTGCTCCAAAAGAGTTACCGCCTGGTGCACTCCCGTGCCGCCGGTAGGATGCCCCCAACCGATCAACCCTCCGGTTGTGTTGAAAGGTATCCTGCCACCGCGCGCCGTATGCCCTGCCGCTATGAAATCAGCCCCTTCACCAGGCCCGGCAAACCCAATGGCCTCCACTGCCATTACCGCCGCTATAGTGAAACAATCATGGGTTTCGACCGTTCCCAATTGCTCAAAGGTAATACCCGCACTTTTCAACGCTTCCTGCGCCGCCACCTGCGTAGTCTTTAACTGGGTTAAATCTTCCGGCGCTTTGGTTATGTCCGCTTCTACCTGCGCCCAACCCACGATTTCTATCGCCTGGCTTTTCGGAATCCCAATCTTTGCCAACCCTTCTTCGGATACAATGGCAATGGCCGAAGCCCCATCCGATACTTTCGAACAATCATAAACATTCAAATGATCCACGAACGCCTTGGGCGTCGGTTCCGATAATCCGAGGGCTTCCAGGTCTTTGGCAGTGTTATGATACTCCTGCGCCGTGGGACATAAACGCGCATTCTCTATGGCATTGCGAAACCACCGGGCCATTCCTTTTCTCGTTTTCTCTCGGCCATACTTTTCAAAGTAAGCGCCGGCCCGGTCGCTGAATTTCCCGGGGAAGAAATAAGCATGCCCGCTTTTCCTTTCCTGGAACCAACCGGCCCCGGCCAGGATGTCCGCGCCGTAAATCGCTTTTACCGTGTTCTGGACCTCCACACCGACAGTCAATGCCACATCGGCGGTTTCCGCCAATACGGACTTAATGCCGGTAATCAACGCCAATCCACCGGAAGCGCAGGCGCCTACAACCCGGATGGCCGGTTTCCACAACAAACCCGCATCCACCATGGGGAAAAATCCCTCCAGGTTGGCTTGCTTGTTAAACCGCGCGGCCATGAAATTCCCAATCACACATTCATCCACATTCCCGGCGCCGCCGATCTTTGCCAACGTGGCCTGGGCCGCTTCTTTAATGTAATGCTCAAGACCCGGACGCGGTTTCTTAGGGTTGAACTCCTTACGCCCCGTTCCGAATGAAACCGTGTTGTAACCCGCTGTCATATATACTTTTCGTCTCAATTTCTTCATATTATCATCTCCTAACTCTCAAAATAATTATTAATGGGACCATAAGCATGGTAAAACCCGGTGAGCAACACATTGTTAACATCTTCTTCGCTGTTGGCTACCTTGTCTGCTACCAGTTTCAAGCCGATCTGTTTCGAACGTTTGCCATATCGCCCGGCCAGCTCAGCGCCCAAAGTTTTCATCCCATTAAGCTCTTTGAAATACTTTTGAAACACGTCGTCCTTATCCGGGCTGCCCACGATGGTTTTCCATGCGGGAGCGCCCTGGGGAAGCGGACCAAGCTTTTCGTCGCAGTTAGCCTGTATCTGGGAAAAAGGTACATACGCTTTTTTCTCGGGATCATAAATCCCCGCGGGACGTCCTTTCTCGTATTTCAAGAAACCGTCTTTCTGGGAACCATCGGCAAATTGCCCACCCAACACTCCCAGGGAGATGTACCGATCCAACACGTCGCTGTGCAAATCTTCATCCGGCAAATAGGGATTCATGACGCTCATGATATACTGGCACACATCCACGCCCACATAATCGATCAATTGAAAGATGCCCATGGGCCGGACCAGGAAATCCTGGCTGACTTTGTTAATCATGTACACAGCCTCGACGAAAGGCATGGTCTCAGACAGGCGAAGGGCTTCGGAGATGCCGTGCAGTCCGTCCCGCATGAAATGACCGTTGCCGATAAAACCGGCAAAGTCATTGGCAGGCACGATGGTCTTTTTGAGATTTTTGGCGTATTGTTGGGCAAACTCCACGATTTCAGCAAGGGTATTTTTGGCCCGGATCAATTCTACCAACCGCTGCACTGCCGGCGGATTGTAAAAATGAAACCCGATGATGCGGCCGCCAAGTCCGACTTTCTCATCCAACTCGTGGATAGGAATGGACGACGTGTTGGTGAAATACCAGGGAGATTTTTTGTTGTTTTTATCCACCTGGGAAAGCACTTTAACTTTCACTTCCGGGTCTTCTTTGATGGCTTCGAACACCAGGGTGGAATCGTAGGCGACTTCCAGTTTTACCGTGGGTCGTACGATGTTCATCACATCAAAGACGTATTGGTCGATGATATCCTGGTTCTCGATCAAATCGGCCCGGTCTTCGTACACTTTGCGCAAAGCAACGGTCTTTTTCTCCGCGGCTTTGACCGCCTGGGCTTTCAGAAATCTCATGACGCCGGATAAGGCCTGTTGTGAAACATCAACCGCATTCAATACGAACTGCCGGTTTTTGTTTTCAGGTTTTAAGCTGAGGTCGGCCATTTCCAGGGCGGTAAGCAGCAGGATACCGCTGCCCATTTTTCCCGCGGCGCCCAGCACCGTAACGTTTTCTAGTCTCTCAGTATAATCCATATATTCTCCTCTTTTGATTAAAAAGAGCCCGCGAAACACGCGAAACACGCGAAACACGCGAAAAGTTTTTTGTCCGTGTTTGTCCGTGTTCGTCCGTGGCTCATGTTTTTAATTAATTTACCACTTCGGTTCGCGTTTTTCCAGGAACGCGCGCATGCCTTCGGCGCCTTCGTTGCCGAAGGGCGTCCCGAACTCTTTGGCTTCCAATGCGCAGCCTTCCTCGAAACCGGACAGCAGGCCTTTGCGGCTTACCATTTTCACCAATCGAACCGCTTTGGGGCCTTTGGAAGCAATTTTCTTGGCCAGGGCCATGACTTCGGTCATCAACTGTTCCGGTTCGACTACTTTCTGGACCAGGCCGATGCGCAGGGCTTCGTCGGCGTTAATCATATCGCCGGTAAGCAGCAGGTGCAGGGCGTTGCCCAGTCCCACCAGGCGGGCGAGTCGCTGGGTGCCGGCATAGCCCGGGATAAGGCCCAGGTTTACTTCAGGCTGCCCGAATTTCGCCTTAGCGCTGGCGATGCGGATATCGCACGCCTGGGTCAATTCGCAGCCGCCGCCTAAAGCGAAACCATTGATAGCGGCTATAACCGGTATTTCCAACAACTCCAGGCTGCGAAAGGTGTTTTGTCCTGTTCGTGAAAACTCGCTGGCCTGGGCGGAATTCATATCCACCATTTCCGCGATGTCTGCCCCGGCCACAAAGGCTTTTCCTTCACCGGTAATCACCATGACGCTGACATCGTTCAGGGAATGGATATCGGTTACCATCTGGTCCATTTCCTGGAAAAACCGCGTGTTCAAGGCATTTAATGCCTGGGGGCGGCTGATGGTGACAACGGCGATACGTTCCTCGACGTTAAGTTTTAAAATTTCATATTGCATAATTTGACCTCCTCTATCCTTTACGATTTTTTAATAAGTTTAGCGGCGATAACGTTTCGTTGAATCTGGTTGGCGCCTTCATAGATTTGGGTTACCTTGGCGTCGCGCATCATTTTCTCCACCGGGTATTCTTTCATATACCCGTAACCGCCGAAAACCTGGACAGCGTCCGTGG